>CAZDAP010000163.1:0-3459 GCA_964503585.1 uncultured Lachnobacterium sp.
CGCGACCAATCGAAGCATCAATACACAAATCATAATTATGAGGGTCTCCCCAATTATGGTAGTTCGTAGAAACATTCATCCAATCATGAATTTATATAAGCATTCTCAATATTTAAAAAAGTCTCGTTTTTCGAATCTGCATACAGAATTCTTTATTATTTTTCGTATGTGCAAACATATTTAAAATATTTTCAACTGCTTCATCTGGTTTTAATCCATTAAAGGCTTTACGCATCACATCCATTGCTGCCTGCTCTTCTTCATCTAATAATAAATCATCACGGCGAGTGCCAGATTTTACGATGTCGATAGCTGGGAAGATACGTTTTTCAGACAGTTTTCGGTCAAGAACAAGTTCCATGTTACCAGTTCCTTTGAATTCTTCAAATACTACGTCATCCATCTTACTTCCTGTATCTACGAGAGCTGTGGCAAGCACTGTAAGGCTACCGCCCTCTCTCATATTACGGGCAGCACCAAAGAAACGTTTTGGCATATGAAGGGCTGCTGGATCAAGACCACCAGAAAGTGTACGACCACTTGGTGGAACTGTTAAGTTGTACGCTCTTGCCAAACGAGTAATACTATCTAACAAAATCATTACATCTTTTTTATGTTCTACAAGACGTTTTGCACGCTCGATAACCATTTCGGATACACGTTTGTGGTGATCTGGTAATTCATCAAAGGTAGAATGAATTACTTCAACATTTGTACCACGAACAGATTCTTTAATATCTGTTACTTCTTCTGGTCTTTCATCGATAAGAAGAATAATTAAATGCATCTCTGGATTATTACGTGTAACGGAATTTGCGATTTCTTTTAATAAGGTAGTCTTACCTGCTTTTGGCTGGGAAACAATCATACCACGCTGTCCCTTACCAATAGGTGATACCAAATCTACTACTCGCATGGCTACACTAGCACCTGGTCTATCTAAATGAATTCGTTCATTTGGGAAAATAGGTGTCAAATCTTCAAAGTTTGGTCTTTTAGAAATCTCTTCAGGTCTAAAACCATTAACACTGCTTATATATAATAATGCAGCGAATTTTTCACCTTGATTCTTAACGCGAATACCACCACGTACCATATCACCTGTTTTTAAGTTAAAACGACGAATCTGTGCTGGAGATACATAAATATCATTTTCACCAGGCAAAAAGTTTTCACAACGGATAAATCCAAATCCGTCGCCCATAACTTCAAGAATACCATCTGCTACCTGTCCGCTATCCAAATCCGAATTTTCTTCACGTACTACAGAAGTCTGATTACTCTCTTTTGTAACCGAATATACTGTTTTCTTTTCTTCTTTCTTTTCAGCTGACGCTTTTTCTTTTTCATCTTCAGCAAGCATAAGTTCTATAATCTGCTCTTTTTTCAGGCCTGATAGTCCCTTAATGCCACGAGCTTTTGCTAAGTCCTTTAATACGGTTGCTGAAAGGCTTTCATATTTTTCTCTCATAAAATCTCCTATTTAACTCCAATAAATTTTGGGATAATTGTCCGAACCGACTAACGATTTTCGATGAACCTATTATACAACAGGTTTCTCAAAATAGAAAGACCTTTTTCTTGATTTGTCTTTATTCAAATGATAAACTAGTTAGTAATTAGTTTTATGGGTGAGGATATAATAATGAATCATAATGAAAAGCACTCCTTTGCCACGAAAAGTGGAATGGAAAATTAGAAACAACCGCAAAATCGAAAGTAAATTCTAGAGAGGATTTGAGCATAGCCTACACGCCAGGCGTTGCAGAACCTTGTAAAGTCATCGCAGCAGACAAAAATGCTGCTTATACATACACCTGGAAAGCAAATACTGTAGCAGCCGCAGAAGCACTTGCTGCTCTAGTAACAGATGATAAATTAAATGAAGATTTTATTATGCCAGAAGCCTTTGACCCACGCGTAGCAGAAGTTGTCAGTCAGGCTGTAAAGGCACACATATAAGGTAATAAAATGACAGCAAATCAAAAGCCTTCTCACTATGGCGAGAAACCTTTTCTTTCCCTAAATGAATATTGCAAACAAACCTTTGGAGGAAAAGTATATCGTCTCTCCCTAAACGGAGGTATGTCCTGTCCAAATCGTGACGGAAGTCTCGGTTTTGGTGGCTGTACATTTTGTAGTGAAGGTGGCTCTGGAGATTTTGCCGCGAACTATCAGATATCCATTTCTTCACAAATCACGGAAGCAAAAACACGAATTCAAGCAAAAACAAATTGTAACAAATTCATTGCCTACTTTCAGGCATACACCAATACCTATGCTTCCATTGAACATCTTCGCCGCATCTATACCGAAGCAATAAATCAGCCTGATATTGTTGCATTATCCATTGGAACTAGGTGTGATTGTTTATCTGATGAAGTGTTAGATTTGCTAGAAGAATTATCTCAAACCAAGCCAATCTGGATAGAATTAGGACTTCAAACTATACACAATTCTACCCATAAAACCCTAAACACTCATACAACAGTGGAACAATTTGATTCAGCTGTTATTAGACTACATTCCCGTGGGATCCCAGTTATCGCCCATGTGATTTTAGGTCTTCCTGGCGAAACAAAATCCATGATGTTAGAAACCATCTCACATGTGGCCTCTATGCCTGTTTCTGGAATTAAGTTGCAACTTTTGCATATACTAAAAGGTACTGCTTTGGCAGCCTCTTATGAAGCAAATCCATTTCCACTTTTTGAATTAGAGGAATACTGCGATTTTATTGTTGATTGTATTGAGTTACTCCCATCCACTATGGCCGTTCACCGCATTACTGGTGATGGACCTAGAAAACTTTTAATCGGACCACTTTGGAGCACAGACAAAAAACGTGTTCTGAACACCATTGAAAAACGTTTTAAAGAACGGGATACATGGCAAGGGAAAAAATATATCATTTAGAAAGAGGTAAATTATATGGCTGAACCATTTACAATATATAAATTAACCATTTTATACATGCTAGATAAAGCTGGTTTTCCACTTTCCAATACCCAGCTTTCAAACTTTTTCTTAGAATATGACTACACAGATTATTTCCGTGTGCAGGAAGTTATCGGTAATCTCGTTGATTCTCATTTAATTTTGGCAGAATCTACACACTCAAATACCCAATACACCCTAACTACTGCCGGAAAAGAAACTCTAAGTTTCTTCTCAAACAAAATCACAGATGGAATCACACAGGATGTAGCCAAATTCTTTGATGCAAATCGTGTTGCGCTCCGACAGGAAACATCTATAATTGCCGATTATTATAAAACCACAAATCAAAACTATGCGGTACGCTGTCAGGTTCGTTCTGACAACCAATCCGTTATTGATTTAACTTTGACTGTAAAAACCAAAGATCAGGCGGAAGCCATCTGTGCCAATTGGCGCAAACAGCATGAAGATGTCTATATGTATTTGATGGATTCCCTAATGAAATAGATTACGATTTAG
>CAZDAP010000164.1:0-3422 GCA_964503585.1 uncultured Lachnobacterium sp.
CTTCTAATTCAAGACCTTCATGGCTGATGTGCCATAAGTTACGGTCACGGCTGTAACTTGAATCTGCAGAGAATGGTAAATCAATACCATGTGCTTTACAGTATTCGATTTCTTCTTCACGAGACTGCATGGTCCAGTTGTCCTGTCTCCACGCTGCGATAATCTTAAGGTCTGGAGCTAAAGCTTTGATACCAAGTTCGAAACGAATCTGGTCATTTCCTTTACCTGTAGCACCGTGGCAGATAGCTGTAGCGCCTTCTTTTCTAGCTACTTCTACAAGTCTCTTTGCGATACCTGGACGAGCCATAGAAGTTCCAAGTAAATATTTGTTTTCGTATACTGCGCCAGCCTGAACACAAGGAACAATGTAGTCATCACAGAATTCATCTGTAATATCTTCAATGTATAATTTAGTAGCACCTGAGAGTTTTGCTCTTTCTTCAAGTCCATCTAATTCATCTCCCTGACCGCAGTCGATACAGCAGCAGATAACTTCATAATCATAATTTTCCTTTAACCATGGAATAATGGCTGTGGTATCAAGACCACCTGAATATGCTAATACAACTTTTTCTTTAGACATACTATGTATTTCCTTTCAAAATTTATTATTTTTACCGTTGCGTTTTATCTGATAAAATATCAAACAAAAAGAATAAACTAACTATACACCTATATTTAATCCTTTGCAAGTGAAAAAATATACAAAATAATGAATTTTTATGCATAAATTATGTATAAAATACAAAAAACGTGTATAAACATACATACAAAATGAAAAAAAGACTTTACGAATGGGGTGAGTTGTACTATAGTAATAAGAAGTTATGATTAGAAAAGAGGATTTACTATGATTAAAGTAGGTATTATCGGTTCAACAGGATATGCAGGAGCAGAGTTGGTTCGTATTTTATTAAACCACAAGGATGCCAAGATAGTATGGTATGGTTCTAGAAGTTATGTAGACCAGGCTTATGCGGCAGTATACCGCAATATGTTCGAATTGGTAGAAGATAAATGTCTAGATGATAATATAGAGGAATTGGCTTCACAGGTAGATGTGATTTTCACAGCAACACCACAAGGATATTTAGCAGGTGTTCTGACAGAAGATATATTAAATAAGGTAAAAGTTGTTGACTTAAGTGCGGACTATCGTATCAAAGATGTAGCCACATATGAGAAATGGTATGGTATCGAACACAAGAGTCCACAGTTTATTGAAGAAGCAGTATATGGACTTTGCGAAATCAATCGTGAAGATATCAAGGGTAAACGATTAGTAGCAAACCCAGGCTGCTATACTACATGTTCTATTTTGACAGCTTATCCAATGGTGAAAGAGGGAATGATTGATGCAAACACTTTGATTGTGGATGCAAAATCAGGTACTTCTGGTGCAGGTCGTGGAGCGAAACTTCCAAATTTATACTGTGAAGTAAATGAAAATATGAAAGCATATGGTGTAGCAAGTCACAGACATACACCTGAGATCGAAGAA
The DNA here is from genome assembly GCA_964503585.1 of uncultured Lachnobacterium sp. GTDB lineage: Bacteria > Bacillota > Clostridia > Lachnospirales > Lachnospiraceae > Roseburia. Next base: position 1,502 of record CAZDAP010000164.1, read on the forward strand.
CAGTTAGGATATGCAGCTGGAGAAGAGATTTTGATTAATTTCACTCCACATTTGGTTCCTATGAATCGCGGCATTTTAGTAACCGAATATGCAAAACTTAACAAAAAAGCGGATGGCACTTATCCAACTTACGAAGAAGTAAAAGCCGTTTATGACAAATATTATAAGGAAGAAACATTCGTACGTGTACTTCCAAAGGGAGAATGTCCAGAGACCAAATGGGTTGAGGGTAGTAATTTTGTAGATGTTAATTTTGTAATTGATGAGAGAACAGGACGTATTGTTATGATGGGTGCATTAGATAATTTGGTAAAAGGTGCAGCCGGTCAGGCAGTTCAGAACATGAACATCATTTTTGGTCTTCCAGAAAATGAAGGACTTATGATGGTTCCAATGTTCCCATAGGAGGAATAATGAGCAATAATAACTTTACACTGCGTGTTATGCAGATAGAGGACTATGAAAAAGTATATAGTTTATGGATGACCATTGACGGCTTTGGAATTCGTACCATTGACGATTCTTTTGAGGGTGTATCCCGTTTCTTAAAAAGAAACCCTTCCACCAGTGTAGTGGCTGAGATGGATGGAAAAATTGTTGGAGCGATTCTTTGTGGTCATGATGGTCGTAGAGGCTGCATGTATCATGTATGTGTTCATCAGCAATACCGTAAGCAAGGGATTGGAAAAGCCATGGTGGTATTTTGTATGAAAGCACTGCAGGAAGAGGAGATTAACAAAGTTTCTCTGATTGCATTCAAATCCAATTCGGTAGGGAATCAGTTTTGGAAAGGTGCTGGATGGACCTTTCGTGAGGACTTAAACTACTATGACTTTACATTAAATGAAGAAAATATTACACGATTCAATCGTTTATAAAAGAGTTTTAATAAAGAAAGAAGGAATTGGTTATGACAGAACAGAAACTTCATTCATTACAGGATAAGGCAGAGGTATTAATCGAGGCTTTACCATATATTCAGAAATTTAACCGTAAGATTATTGTGGTAAAATACGGTGGATCTGCCATGGTGGATGAGCAGTTAAAAAGACAGGTAATTCAGGATGTTACCTTATTAAAACTGGTAGGTTTCAAACCAGTTATCGTGCATGGCGGCGGCAAGGAAATCAGTAAATGGGTACAACTTTCTGGAAAAGAGCCTGAATTTGTGAATGGACTTAGAAAAACAGATGCAGAAACCATGGAAATTGCAGAGATGGTTTTGAATAAAGTAAACAAATCTCTTGTACAGTTGGTAGAAGAATTAGGTGTTCGTGCTGTTGGTATCAGTGGAAAAGATGGCAGTCTGTTAAAAGTAGAAAAGAAATATTCTGATGGACAGGACATTGGATTTGTTGGTGAAATTACAGAAGTAAATCCAAAGATTATTTACGATATGTTGGAAAAGGATTTCTTACCAATCGTATGTCCAATTGGTATGGATGACAACTTCCAGAGTTATAATATCAATGCCGATGATGCTGCATGTGCTATTGCGAAAGCATTAGGTGCAGAAAAACTTGCATTCTTAACAGATATTGCAGGTGTGTACAAAGATCCTAGTGATCCATCTACTTTGATTTCACAGTTAACCATTCCAGAAGCAAAAGAATTAATCGGTTCTGGTTTTGTAGGCGGCGGAATGCTTCCAAAATTAAATAACTGTATTGATGCAGTAGAAAATGGTGTATCAAAGGTGCATATCTTAGATGGTAGAATTGCACATTGTATTCTTTTGGAAATCTTTACGAAAAAGGGTATTGGTACTGCATTTTTATCAGATGATCAGATGAAATAAAGGTAAAAGATAAAGAGGGACAGATTATGTCAAAAATGAATCAGCAAATGGACAAAGCAGAAGGTGCTTTACTTCATACATATAATCGTTTTCCAGTGGTATTTGACCATGGAAAAGGTGTGT
>CAZDAP010000165.1:0-3406 GCA_964503585.1 uncultured Lachnobacterium sp.
GACGCTCCTTTAAGGCGCATCATACAATATAGGTAATCCCTCTTTCTTACGCTATCTAGAAATTTTTCTCTTTTTAAATCGTTCGCGCGGTGTATGATAGATTTAATTATGCATTTAGAAAATCCTTTTATGAACTAAATCGTTACTCCGCTTCGCGAATCAGTTTTCTGATTGGTAATACCGCAGATGGTGCTACGGAAAGTTCATCCAATCCCATTCTTAAAAACTCATTTGTAAGTTCTGTATCTGCTCCAAGTTCTCCACAAATACCAACCCAAATACCATGTTTGTGTCCATTCTGTACGGTCATCTCGATCATACGAAGCACTGCTGGATGGTGTGCATCATAGAATGGAGCAAGTTTCTCATTCTGTCTGTCGATTGCCAATGTATACTGTGTTAAATCGTTTGTACCAATACTAAAGAAATCAACTAACTGCGCTAATTCATCAGACATCATAACAGATGCTGGGGTTTCAATCATAATACCCTGTTCTGGAATCTTATATTCTACGCCTTCCGCCTTGAGTTCTGCTTCAACTTCTGCTACAACTGCTTTAATCTGTTCTACTTCAGAAGGTGAGATAATCATTGGATACATAATTGCCAATTTTCCATAAACAGCAGCACGGAGTAATGCACGAATCTGTGTCTTAAATACAGATGGCTGTGTTAAGCAGATACGAATCGCACGATATCCCAATGCTGGGTTTTCTTCATGACCTAAGTCTAATGCTTCCGCCTGTTTATCAGCACCAATATCCAGTGTACGGATGATGACTTTCTTATCACCCATAGCAGTTAAAACTTTCTTATAACTTTCAAACTGTTCATCTTCTGTTGGAAGATCAGGTCTGCCTAAGTATAAGAATTCACTACGGAATAAACCGATACCTTCTGCATCATTTTCCAAAACGTATTCTACATCTTCTACGCTACCAATGTTTGCATAAAGATTTACTTTCTGCCCACTCTTTGTAACCGTTTCCTGTCCCTTAAGTGTTTCTAACATACGGCGTTTTTCTAATTCTGCTTCAATGCGAACATCTGCTTCTTTGATTACATCTTCTGTAGGATCAAAGATTACTTCACCATTGATTCCATCAACAATGGCTTCCATTCCTGTCTGAAGACTTGCTAAATCTACTGGTGTCATAACCAATGCTGGAATATTCATCATACGAGCCAAAATGGCTGTATGTGAGTTTGTAGAACCATGTACAGTTACAAAACCAAGGATTTTGCTCTTATCCATCTGTACAGTTTCACTTGGTGTCAAATCATCTGCAATAATGATAGATGGAGCATCCAGGCTTACATCTGCCTGATTGGTTAATACACGAATCACACGTCCAGAAATATCTAATACGTCCGTCGCTCTTGCTTTCATATAATCATCATCCATGCTAGCAAAAATCTGAGAGAATGTATCCCCTGTCATTTTTACTGCATATACGCCATTTAAACTATCATCACGAATCATATTGAAGATGGATTCTAAATATTCATCATCCTCCAACATCATCTGATGTACTTCAAAAATGGCTGCGCTTTCTTCTCCCACTTCTGCCAATGCTTTTTCATAAAGTTTGCCAATCTGTGCTTTTGCTGTTTCAATTGCTTCTGTTACACGAGCAACTTCTGCATCCACATCCGCTACAGTTGCATCCGTAATTGCCACTTCCTGTTTGTCCAGTACAAGGATTGGACCACGTGCAATTGCTTTATAAACTGTTTTTCCCTCTATTTTAATCATTGCCATATACTACTTCCCCCGCTTTAATAATATATCTGATTTCTAAATCCTCATCTAATAATACTACGTCTGCTTGTTTTCCTGGTGTTAAACTGCCATATGTATCATAAATGCCGATTGCCTTTGTTGGATTCATTGTAGCGCATTTAACTGCACTTTCCAATGGAATACCCATTTCTTTTACTGCTTTACGCATACATTTCATAAGGTTTGTTACAGAACCAGCGATATTTCCAAGTTCTGTAAGAATAGCAAGATTTCCCTTTACTGTTACATCCTGTCCACCCAAAGAATACTGTCCATCTTCCAAACCACAAGCTTCCATACTATCACTAATTAAAACGATTCTGTCATCTCCAAACATTTTGAATGTGGTACGAACGGTAGATGGATGGCTATGAATACCATCACAAATCAACTCTACCATTACTTTCTCGTTATCACAGGCAGCACCGATAACCCCTGGTGCTCTGTGTGAATAAGGTGGCATAGCATTATATAAATGGGTTACATGCTTTGCACCTTTATTAATTGCTTCTGTTGCTATATCCCAATCTGCCGCAGTATGTGCCAAAGACACTGTTACTTTGTCAGAAATTCTTTCAATACAATCCATTGCGCCATCTACTTCTGGGGCAATATCACAAAGTTTAATTAATCCATTTGCAGCAACCTGTAATCTTTCAAACATATCTGCATCTGGTCTATGAATATATTCGCCATTCTGAGCCCCTTTTTTCTCCATGGAGATAAATGGGCCTTCCATATTAATACCAACCAATGTAGCACCTTTATCACTCTTATAGTTGGCAGCATTTGCAAAAATATCTGTTAACTGTTCTTCTGAAAATGTCATAGATGCAGGACAAATCGTTGTCACACCGTTTGAGAGTTCGTACTCTGCCATTTTTTCCAAAGCTTCTGGTGTACCATCACAAAAATCGTATCCTACACATCCATGAAAATGAATGTCTGTAAGTCCTGGAATTACATATAATCCAGTGGCGTCAATAACTTCTCCGATAACTGTAGAGGAAATCTTATCTCCATCAATATATAATTCTTTCTCAACAAATTTTCCCTCTTCTGTAAAAACCTTACCATTTTTAATAATCATATCCTCATCCTTCCCTCTACCTTATATTTTCCAGTCCATTTTATATTAGCACTACAGAAAAAGATTCGCTAGACCTTTTTCTTGCATACCATGGCAAAAATGGGATGTTAAAAAACATCCCATTTCATGCCTAGATATACTAAGGAATAAGGTCTATTTACAAAGTTTCTTGAATTCGTCTGCAACGAACTGAACCTTTGTACCAACGATTACCTGTACGCTAGTTTTTCCTGGTCTGATAACACCAGAAATACCTGCTGATTTAATTTTAGCTTCATTAACTACTGACTGATCTTTTACTTCAAGACGAAGTCTTGTGATACAGTTGTCGATAGAAACGATATTTTCTTTTCCGCCAAGACCTTCTAAGATGATAGAAGCGATTTCTGTATAGTTGTCATTTGAAAGAACAACTGCTTTTTCAGCTTCGATGTCATCATCTTCACGACCTGGTGTCTTAAGATCCCATTTAACGATAGCAAAACGGAATACTAAGTAGAATACTACAAATGCTGCAATACCTAATGGAATAA
>CAZDAP010000166.1:0-3374 GCA_964503585.1 uncultured Lachnobacterium sp.
TGAACCGTGGCTGGAAACATGTCAACACAACAAATCTTTTTCACCTGATAACCTCTTGCCAAGAAAATCTCCAAATCTCTTGCAAGGCTGGTTGGTTTACAGGAAATATAAATCATATTCTCTACACCATAGTTAATGATTTTTTCAATTGCCTTTGGATGAATTCCATCACGTGGTGGATCAAGCACGATATAGTCTGGTTTCTCTTCGATTGTGTCGAGAACCTTTAATACATCTCCTGCTAAAAACTTACAGTTTGAAAGACCGTTTAAGGCAGCATTTTCTTTTGCGGCTTCTACTGCTTCTTCGATGATTTCCACACCAACCACTTCTTTTGCTACTGGTGCCAGCATCTGCGCAATGGTGCCTGTACCACTATATAAATCGTAAACTACTTTTCCCTTTAATTCATCTGCATTATCCGAAAGGATGAATTCTCTAGCAGTTTCGTAGAGCACTTCTGCACCCAGGGAATTGGTCTGGAAGAATGAGAATGGTGAAATCTTGAATTTCAGTCCCAATAATTCTTCATAGAAATAATCCTGACCATATAAAATTTCTGTACCATCATTACGAACTACGTCTGCAACGCTGTCATTCTTTGTACGAAGTACGCCTTTTAATTCGCCCTTTAACGGTAATGCACAAAGCATGTCCTTCCACTGATTGAGCAATTCTGTCTCCGTAACACCATCACATTCTGAACCAAAATCTCCAGTTTGTAACAATTCCTCGTACTGTGTGGTAGTCACCAAATCCACCAGAATTTCCTGTGTCTTTACTGCTTTTCTTACCAGCAAATGACGAAGATATCCCTCATGAGTAAGTCTATGGAAAAATGTGATTTCTTTTTCTCCGAAAAATTCTACTGTTGCCTTTAAAATACTTCTAAAGTCTTCATCTACAATCTGACATTCGGTAACTGTCAAAATGTCATAGAAACTGCCACGTTTGTGCTGCCCCAATGCAAGTGGACCGCCTTTGAACGCATCCCCAAACGAAAACTCCATTTTGTTACGGTATTCTGCCTGCTTTGGACTTCCTTTGATACCCAGCCACTCATATTCGCACTTGTCCTGAATGGCTTCTTCCATCATACCACGTACCTGTGCCTCTTTTATTTTCAATTGCTCTTCATATGGCAAACTAAGGTACGTACAACCACCACATTCTCCAAAATGTGGACAGGATGCTTCTACCTCTAATGGTGATTTTTCTATTGTTTCTAAGAGTCTGCCTTCTGCTTTTCCCTTTCTGACTTTATTTACAAGAAAAGAAACCTTCTGTCCTGGAATGGTATTCTTTACCACTACACGGTCTCCCTCTTCTGTAATTGCAATACCTTTATTTGGAAATACAACATGATCGATACGACCTTCTGCAATTTGTCCTTTTTTCATGAAATGTCTGCCTTTCTATTTTGAAATTCTACGTTTACACATATAGATATATACTACCCTATTTTGCCCTAAAACGCAAATAAAGCCAGCACACAACGTGTACTGGCTCCTTCTAACTATTTACTCTTCTTCAAAGATTTCATTCTCAGTCTTTGTTTCTTCTTCAACAACAGGTTCATCTTCTTCGATAATAATAATTTCATCATCTTCAAAGAAATCATCATCGAACTCATCTTCAAAAACATCTTCTTCGAAATCTTCTAAGTAATCTGGTGCAAAGAAGCGATAAATTGCATATACTGCTGCAGCAACTATTACAACCACCCCAATAATTACCAACACTACAACGATTGGATTACATTTCTTTTCCTCTTTCACAAGTTTTTTTAGTTTCAACTCGTCAAGTAAATCTCTTAAATTGTTCATTTATACCCACTCCTTTAACAACATTTTTCGTTAAGAAAAGACTTCGTCTTTCTCACTCACTTACGCTTATTATATCATAGGATTTCCCATTTTCCTATATAAAAATACATGTTTATACTTTTTTAAGTTTTGCAAACGATGCAAACATCTTCTTAGTGCCGACTTTATCAAAATCCACAGTTACTTCATAGTCTCTGCCACCTTCTACAATGGCCATAACCTCACCTTCGCCAAACTTAATATGACGTACACGGTCTCCTACCACATAATCCAAAGCTGCACTCTGTGTATTCGCAGAAGAAAAGGCGCGCTGATTACTTACCGGCGTATAAACAGGTACTTTATTCTTTGACGCACCAAATGTGCTTCCCTGATAACTCTGGTCATAACTAGAAGAACCCACACCATAACTGCTATAAGAAGTTGCTGATGCACGGAATGCTTTTCTTGCTTTTTGATATGCGTTATCCTCTACATGTGTATCATATGACTTTGGTTCATAAATGGTTCCACCTATCAAATGTGTAGGAATTTCCTTTACAAAACGAGACACACGGTTAAACTGCATTTCCCCACGAACTCTTCGTGCTCTTGCTGCCGTAATTGTCAAATGCGCTTTCGCTCTAGTAATACCCACATATGCCAGACGACGTTCTTCCTCTAATTCGTTTGTTGCATCATCACTAGTAATGGACATATAACTTGGAAACAGTCCATCCTCCATACCTGCTAAATATACATTTGGGAACTCTAACCCTTTTGCACTATGGAGTGTCATCAGTACTACATAATCACTATTTTCATCAAAACTATCTATGTCTGCTACTAAAGCAACCTCTTCCAAAAAACCACTCAATGTAGGATTCTCTGCACCCTCTTCATAATCTGCAATCTTGCTGATTAATTCGTCGATATTTTCAATACGAGCCTCTGCTTCTTCTGTGCCTTCTGCTTCTAATTCTTTTACATAACCAGTTGTTTCAATAATCTCTTCCATTAATTTCAGCAAAGAATATCCATTCTCTAATTTGCTACGCATAGACTGAATAAATAATACAAATGGACGGATTTTTTCTGCAGCCTTTCCTAAACCTGGTATATCACCAGCCATACGAAGTGCAGAATAAAAACTCAATTCATTCTCAATGGCATAACCCGTCACTTTATTAATAGAAGTAGCGCCAATACCGCGTTTTGGCACATTGATAATACGTTTTACGGCTAAATCATCACGACCATTATCGATGGTTTTCAGATATGCCAATAAATCTTTGATTTCTTTTCTGGAATAGAAGTTTACTCCGCCTACGATTTTGTAAGGAATGTTGGCCGTTACAAAACGCTCTTCAAAAAGACGAGACTGTGCATTGGTTCGATACAAAATAGCAGAATCTTTATAAGTATATTCTCCTTTTCGAACCTTAGAAGCAATATCTCTCACCACATAATCAGCCTCTTCATAGTCACTTTCCAACTGTTCGAAACAAATCTTATCACCTTTTCCATTATCTGTCCAAAGTGCTTTATCCTTACGGCCAACGTTATTGG
>CAZDAP010000167.1:0-3366 GCA_964503585.1 uncultured Lachnobacterium sp.
CAGTATATAATATTTATATGTTTATTTGTATATAATAAAATCTAAGATTGGGATTGCCAGGTTATAAATAATTTAGGGATAATCAAATGTAATGTGTTTTCATGAATGCTATTCATGTTTGCATAAAGTTTGGGATTCGTAAAATAAACCATATAAGAAATGGAGAACCCTATGTCAAAGATACAAATTACAGATTTCAAAGATAAAATGATAAATATGCATACCCATACCACCCGTTGTCAGCATGCAAAAGGTGAAGACCGTGAGTATGTGGAAAAAGCCATTGAAGCTGGCTATGACGTATTGGGATTTTCTGACCATGCACCTTATGTGTTTGGTGGAGATTATGTATCGCCAATTCGTATGAGATTGGATGAGTTAGAAGGATATGTGGATTCCGTTTTGTCTTTGAAAAAAGAATATGCAAAAGATATCGATATTTACTGTGGTCTGGAAATGGAATATTTCCCAAAACTTTTTGACAGAACTATGGTGGAAATCGATCAGTATCCAGTGGATTACATGATTTTAGGGCAGCATTTTTACGATGGTGAAGAAGGCTGGATTAGTCCAAAGCGTGCCTGGGCGGATGAGGAACATTTGAAGATGTATGTAGACCGTATTTTGGCAGGACTGGCTACCGACCGATTTTTCTATGTGGCGCATCCTGATATTATGTGTTTTACAGGAGATGTAAATATTTATAGAAAGCATATGGGAAAGATTGTGCAAGAGTTGAAAAAGCGTAATATGCCAATTGAAATCAACTTGAATGGTTTTCGAGATGGACTTCACTATCCGAATTCAGAGTTTATAAAGCTTGGAGCGGAAAATGGGAACGACTTTATCGTTGGTGTAGATGCACATTCGCCAAAAAATATGTTGGATTTTGAAAATTATGAGAAGTGTATGCAATTAGCGATAGAGCAGGGTGGAAAAATAATTAATAATCTGAAATTAGAATGCTAGAAAGAGGTTATAATGAAATTAACCACATTATGTTATATCGAAAAAGACGAGAAGTATCTCATGCTTCATCGTGTAAAAAAAGAAAACGATTGTAATAAGGACAAATGGATTGGAGTAGGCGGAAAATTTGAAGACGGCGAATCACCAGAGGAATGTCTGCTTCGAGAGGTGAAAGAAGAAACTGGTTTGAACTTAACAAACTATCAGTTTCGTGGTATTGTTACTTTTGTGTCCAATGAATGGGAAGGTGAATATATGCATCTTTTTACAGCGGATGCATATGAAGGCGAACTACCTGAAAATGCTATGAGAGATTGCAGTGAGGGTGAGTTAGTCTGGGTTCCAAAGAATGAGATAGAGAACTTGAATCTTTGGGAAGGTGATAAGATTTTCCTTCGATTATTGCAAGAGAGAAAAGAATTCTTTTCGTTGAAACTACGATATGAAGGAGAAAAACTTGTAGAGTCCGTGCTTTATGAGGATTAAAATGAATGCATAGCAGTCATAGATAAAAGACAAATGAAAGGAGTGAAACTGCAAAGACAGTTTCCATATTACAAGAAAGATGCAGGTTATTTTTATACATCATAGCTGCTTTTTAGTAGAAGTAGATGACAAGGTTTTGATATTTGATTATTTTGATGGAGACAAGGTAAATGGCTATACCTTTACGGGAAAAATTCCAGAGTATCAGCCAGATACAAAAATCTATATGTTTGCTAGTCACAGCCACAAAGATCATTATGATATGGATATCCTTCGCTGGGCAGAAAAATATGAGAATATCAAATATATTTTTTCAAAGGATATAAAAATCAGTCCAAACTTTTTAAAAAAACATGGTATTGATCCAAAGGTACGAGAAAAAGTGACCTTTGTAACATCCGACAAAAAGTACAAAGTGGATGATTTAAATATTAAAACATTACGTTCTACCGATGCTGGTGTGGCATTTTATGTAGAAACAAATGGAGCGACTTTCTATCATGCTGGAGATTTGAATAGTTGGGTTTGGGATGGAGCAGGTGATTTGACGAATGGGGTACAAGAACGTAATTACAAATTCCAAATTCGTCTATTAAAAGGTCTTCCAATCAATGTGGCGTTTGTGCCAATGGACCCACGTCAGGGCATGTATCAGTATGATGGCATGGAGTTCTTTTTACAGGAAACAGAAGCAGAATTGATTTTCCCAATGCATATGTGGCAGGATTATTCTGGAATTAGCAGATTTAAGGGTAAAATCTTTAATGCAGGCATGGCAGAGCGCATCATGGATATTGAGAGAGAGAACCAGGTGTTTTTGATACAGGAGAATTAATAGGAAGATTGGCCAAGATATAGGAGAAAATACAAAAAATCTGCTAAATCTAGGGAAAATCATTGAAATATAAAAAAGAATGATTTATAATTAACAGATAAAAGTGAGTTATTAGGACAAAAACTTTTTGCAAACGGAGGTAACAGACATGATGGATTTTATTATGTGTATCGTACAGTATGTTGTAATTGCATTATTTTTAGTAGGAGTTGCAGGAATAGGTCTTTTCTTAGGAATTAAGATGCGTAAATCTTCAGATGCTAAAAAAGCAGCCGCCGCCACAGAAGAATAAAGGAAAAACAGTTCAGTCATGACAGACATTGCAGACACATCATGCTTGCATGAATGTGCCTGTGATGTTTGTCATGAACTGAGCGCCTAATTATGAGCAAAATTAGCTGCATCGCAGCGAGAAAGCATCGTCGATGTGATTTTGCGAATGGCGCGGCTGAACTGTTAAAATAACTAGCCATGTCGTCGACATGGCTACAGTTATGTCTGTAAACAGACATAACTTTGAAATGTGTAACTCGCGGAATGGAAGATTGTTGCTACGCAACACCGCTCGTGCACAAAAGAGTCGCAAGCGACTCTTTTATCGTTAGGGATATTATATTTACGGAGGATATTGAAAATGAAAAAGAGTTTAGGCGTAAATGAATTACGTAGAATGTATCTTGAATTCTTTGAAAGCAAAGATCATTTAGCAATGAAGAGTTTTTCATTGGTTCCACACAATGACAACAGCTTATTATTAATTAACGCTGGTATGGCACCTTTAAAACCATACTTCACAGGACAGGAAATCCCACCACGTAACCGTGTGACAACCTGCCAGAAGTGTGTTCGTACTGGTGATATCGACAATGTAGGTAAGACAGCTCGTCACCTTACATTTTTCGAAATGCTCGGTAACTTCTCTTTTGGTGATTACTTCAAAGAAGAAGCTATCGAATGGTCATGGGAATTCTTAACAAAGAACCTTGGATTAGAAGAAGATCGTCTCTACCCATCTATCTATGGTGAAGATGATGAAGCATTTGAAATCTGGAACAAAAAAGTAGGTGTTCCAGCAG
>CAZDAP010000168.1:0-3366 GCA_964503585.1 uncultured Lachnobacterium sp.
TTTTGATGACATTCTGATTTTGACGACGTCGAACTCCCTTGTTTTACTATATTTTAGAGGAATCGATTCAATTCGAATCCCCCTCTCGCAAAACTGTCTAGGAGAACCAACGTTTTAAACTGTGCAGCAGTTCGTAAGCAGAGTTTCTTTCAAAACAAACACACAAATTCAAGATACGATTCAGAGGGTGCCTGGCATCCTCTTTTTACTTTAAAGAAATGTGTAGATATGTTATAATCTAAAGCAGGGTTTAAATAGAGATAAAAAGGAGATAAAAAATGGACGAACAGAAAACACTGAAGAAAAATCTATGGATGTTCCCACTGGGAACAGTAGGCCGTGATATGATGTACAGTTTGGTTACAAACTTCCTGCTGACCTATATTCTTTTTACAAAAGGACTAGATGCTGCACAACTTGCAGCAATTACAGCTATCATGGTGGCTGCTCGTGTGTTTGATGCATTAAATGACCCTATCATGGGAAATATTATTGAGAACACACATACAAAATGGGGAAAGTTTAAACCTTGGATGGTAATCGGTACCATATTATCTTGTATTGTAGTTTTTATGGTATTCTCAACCAACTTAAAAGGCTGGGCTTTTGTAGGTTTATTTGGCGTATTTTATTTCTGTTATAGTATTGCATACACTATGCATGATATTGCTTATTGGGGTATCGTACCAGCCCTTAGTTCAGATGCAGGTGCGAGAGATGCATTTACTTCACGAGCAACCCTGTTTGCAGGTGTAGGTGGTACATTGGCATCTATCGTAATCCCTATGTTTACTACAGGTGGGACTGCAATTGGTGGTAATGCAAGTACCGCTTACAGTGTGGTGGCATTGGGTATTTGTATCGTAATGCCAGCATTTTTCCTTTTTACTATTTTAGGTGTAAAAGAACATAGAGAGACAGAAAAGCCACAGAAGACAGAAGGCGGCGTATTCAAGAAAATGATTAATGCTGTAAAACACAACGACCAGCTTCGTTGGATTGCAGTAATTTTCTTGATTCAGCAGATTGGTAACAATTTCGTATTAGGTGGAATTGGCTCTACATACATTTATTTACAGTATGGATATGAAGGTGGATTATACTCACTGTTCTCTACAGTAGGTGTTGCAGCTACAGCATTCCTTATGATTTTCTATCCTACTATTTCAAAGAGAATCAATCGTAAGCCGCTGATGAATATGATGGTAGTGATTTCTACCGTTGGCTTTGCACTTATGATTTTATCTAGAATTATACCTAGCGTGGGATTTTTCTTACTTACAATTGGTTATATGATTTCAAACTTTGGTTTATATTCTTATTACCTCATTATGATGATTTCTATCATCAATACAGTAGAGTATAACGAATATAAAACTGGAGAGCGTAATGAAGCGATTATCGCATCTGCACGTCCACTGATTACAAAGATGAGCTCTGCTCTTGTTGTAATGATGACGACCATAACATACATGATTTTTGGTGTAACCAATTATACAAATCAGATTTCAGATTTGGAAAGTGCAGCAGCTGCTGGAACCATTACAGATGTAGAGAAATTAGCAGCTATTGAAAATGTTATCAAAGGTGTGGACCAAGGACAGACCTTGGGACTTCTCATTCTTATGGTTGTAGTTCCATATGGAATGATGCTTCTTTCAAACTTCTTATATCAGAAGAAATATATCTTGGATGAAGCAGAGTACGAACGCATTTGTAAAGAACTTGAAGCAAGAAGAAAATAGCATGGGAGGTTTCTAACATGGAAAAATTAACCAGACAGTCAAAAATTGGAGAATTATACAATAATCCAGTGGGGCGTGATGCTTTAGATAAAGTGCTTTTGCAGTTGAATATTCCAGCCAGCGCAGTAACGAATCCAGTAGTTTCCAATATCAAATTGGAAAGTTTAGATAAAGTGATTGGAAAGAAATTAGATGCTGGGTTTATTGATGCAATTATCCAGTTGGTAAATACAGAAAAAGATATGCCATTTGTTAGTAAAGAACCAATTACTGAAAAATGGTGGAAAGAAGCGGTGATCTATCAGATTTATCCTAGAAGCTTCTATGATACCAATGGAGATGGTATTGGTGACCTTCGCGGTATTATTGAGAAGTTGGATTATTTACAGGATTTAGGCGTAACGGCTATTTGGATGTCTCCAATCTATGATTCACCAAATGATGACAATGGATATGACATTCGTGATTATCGTAAGATTATGACCGAATTCGGTACGATGGAAGATTTTGATGAACTCTTAGTAAAAGCCCATCAAAGAGATATGAAGGTTATCATGGACCTTGTTATTAACCATACTTCTGATGAACATGAGTGGTTCCAGAAGGCATTGGCAGATCCTGATGGAGAATATGGCGATTACTATTTCTTCCGTGATGGAAAGGGTGGAAAAGAAGTTCCAAATAACTGGACATCATTCTTCTCAGGTCCAGCATGGAATTATTATGAAGATATTGATAAATATGCCCTTCATCTGTTCTCTAAGAAACAGATGGATTTGAACTGGGATAACCCAAAGGTTCGTGAGAACCTAATCGAGATGATTAACTGGTGGTTAGAAAAAGGGGTAGATGGCTTCCGTATGGACGTTATCAACTACATTTCCAAAGAAGAAGGACTTCCAATGGGGGATGAAACCATAGGAGCACTTATGGGTTACCCTGGTATCGAAAAATACTACTACGGACCAAATCTTCACAAGTATTTAAACGAAGTACGTACCAAAGCCTTTGACCTTCATGATGCATTCTCCGTAGGCGAAACACCAGGTGTTGGTATGAAAATGGCACAACTCTTAACAGGTGAAGAACGTAAAGAGTTGGATATGGTATTCTCTTTTGATAACTTGGAAACACCAGGTCATGTACGTTGGGATGATTATGAATACGATTTAAACTACTATAAGAAATACATTACAGACTGGATGCTAAATTATGGTAACAACTGTTGGATGTCTTTATTCTACAACAACCATGATAACCCACGTATGGTTAGTAAAGTTAGCTTAGATCCAAAATACACAGAAGCCATTGCAAAACTCCTCGCAGTTATGCAGATGACCTTAAAGGGAACTCCATTTGTATTCCAGGGAGATGAAATGGGATTGGTTAACTATGAATTTGTCAGTCCTGACGAACCAACTGACGTAGAAGCAAAGGGCTTGGTAGCTGAGCTTCGTGAAAAGGGTACTCCAGAAGAAGAAATCTTAAAGACCATCAATGCTGGTACAAGAGAGCATACCCGTATCCTTCTTCCATGGAATGAATATCCAGAAGATATGCGAGAGGGCTTACGTCAGGAAATCAATCAGAATATCACCAAGACATACAAAGAGTTAATTGC
>CAZDAP010000169.1:0-3356 GCA_964503585.1 uncultured Lachnobacterium sp.
AAGAAAGAAAGAGACAGTTCCGTCAGTTATGGATTGCTCGTATCAACGCAGCAGCAAGATTAAACGGACTTTCATACAGCCAGTTTATGCATGGTCTTAAATTAGCAGAAGTTGATTTAAACCGTAAAGTGTTAGCTGATATGGCTGTTACAGATCCAGCTGGATTCGCTTCTTTAGTAGAAGTTGCAAAAAGCAAATTAGCTTAATTGAATTTTAGGGGTTGTGCTTTAACATTTTAAGAATGTTAAAGTAACAATCCTTTTTTCTTATAAAATACTTGCATTCTGTTTCACAATATGGTATATTGCTCTAGCATGGTTCGTTGGTCAAGCGGTCAAGACGTCGCCCTCTCACGGCGAAAACACGGGTTCGATTCCCGTACGAACTGCTGACTGTTTATTTTATAACAGCCCAACCCGAGAAAACACCTTAACTTGGTTAAGGTGTTTTTTTGTTAAAAAAATCTCATGCTATTTATAAAAAATGATTGAATAATTTTAATCAAAGGAGTAAAATTTATTTATCAATGTAAGTTACGGGGGAAGTTTTTTATGGAAAAGAAAAAAACGAAAGAAAAAGTAAAAGTAGATGCTAAGAATCTAGTGAGCCAGAAAGCCCAATTGGCTAGTATTCGTAAGAGAAATATGATTCTGCTCACGTTAGGTGTGGCTTTGATGATATTATCGCTTGGTGCAAGTATACTGTCATCTGCAGCCAAAACACAGCAGTTGACAGTAACCATGGCATTAGATCAGTATCGTATGGGTTCTAAAAACTTAACAGCAGCGGTACAGTCTTATGCAGTTACAGGTGATTCACAGTATTATGATGCATACATGAATGAATTGAATGTAGATGATAATCGTGGCAATGCCCTTGCTATTTTGGAAGAAGAAGGGTTAGAGGATAATGAATGGGCTATCATTGATGAGATTTCATCTTTGTCAAATGGATTAGTACCATTGGAAGAGCAGGCTATGGAAGATGTTGCAGTTGGTGATTTGGTTGCAGCACAGGGTGAAGTGTTTAGCGATGAGTATGGTGATGCTGTTACACAGATTACTGAATTAACGGATGAATTAATTACTACTGTACAGAATCGTTTGGCAAATGCATCTAATATCTGTAGTTTAATTCAGACTGCGTCTCAGGTGATTTTATTTGTTGCATTTATAGTCATTGCAAAACAGTTTATGGCAGTTATTGCATTTGCTGAAAAGGAATTATTGACTCCTATCGAAAAAGTTTCAGTTGAAATGCAGAATCTTGCACAGGGCGATTTTGAACAGGTGCTTGATTTGAAAGAAGATGAAAGCGAAGTAGGCGTGATGGTTTCATCGATTGCTACCATGAAGAAGAATAATAAAGAAATGATTGGTGAAATTTCTGCTGTTTTAGGTTCAATGGGTGATGGTAACTATAACTTTAGACTGGAAAAAGAATATGTTGGTGCGTTTGTTGCAATTAAAGAGTCTCTTGAAAAAATCGGTGCACAGATGCGTGAAACATTACTTACAATCCGTGATGTATCTGGCCAGATTGACGCTGGTGCAGAACAGTTGGCATGTGCAGCTCAGGATTTAGCTGATGGTACAACTAGACAGGCAGCACAGGTTACTGATTTAGTAGAACTTGTTAACATGATGACACAGAGCATGGAAGAAAGTGCTAACGAAGCAGAAGAGTCACTTCAGCTTGTAACAGAAGCTGGTAATACTGTTATAGTAGGTAACCAGAAGATGGAAGAACTGAAAGTTGCTATCGCTGAAATTAGTACTTGTTCAGAACAGATTGGCAGCATTATTAGTGCGATTGACGATATCGCATCTCAGACAAATCTGTTATCACTTAATGCTTCCATTGAAGCGGCACGTGCAGGTGAAGCTGGTAGAGGTTTCGCAGTAGTAGCAGATCAGGTTAAGAAACTTGCAGAAGAATCTGCAGCTGCAGCTGGCAGATCAAATGTATTAATTGAAACTACAATTGCAACAGTAGAAAAAGGTATTGCGATTGCCAACGAGACTGTTGAAAACATGAATGAAGTAGTTGTTAATGCAAAAGCTGCTACTGATAAGATGACTCAGATTTCACAGAAACTTCACAATGATGTTGAAAACATGCATAATGTTAATGCATCTATCGCTGATGTATCATCTGTTGTAGATAATAACTCAGCAACTTCCGAAGAAACAGCAGCTGTTAGTGAAGAACAGAAAGCACAGGTAGATACAATGGTTTCCATTATGGAATCATTCTCTATCTAGTTTGCTTAAAATGGCAGAAAACTCTTGCATTTTCTAAGGGTTGGTGCTATTATAATTAAGAACATTATAGTATGACTAGATTGAGAGAGGGCAAAGGTCCTCTCTCAATTCACGTTTTGCGCGAGTAGCGAGGAAAAACGAATGCTTGCATGCAGTTTTGACGAGCACCGCGACAATCTGAGAAACGCACAATATGTGTTTCTCAAGATGAAATGAAAATAGAAAGAGAGGTGTGTTTCGAGTGTCAAAAGCCAGTGTTTACGAAGTAAAGACAGAAGAGTTGATTTTACCTATTCTAGAACGAATGAATTTTGAGTTGGTTGATGTTGAATACGTAAAAGAAGGTAGTGTCTACTATCTTAGAGCTTATATTGACAAAGAAGGCGGCATCACAGTAAATGATTGTGAAGCAGTAGCTAGAGAAATGAACGTATTATTAGATGAGAAGGATTTTATTCCAGACTCATATACCTTTGAGGTGAGTTCACCAGGTCTTGGACGACCACTGAAAAAGGAAAAAGATTACGTTCGCAATATGGGAAAAGAAGTGGAGATTCGCACCTATCGTGCTATTAATAGAAACAAAGAATTTTATGGTTTATTAACAGCATATGATAAAGACAGTGTTACTATCGATGCAGATGGAGAGAAGCTACGCTTCGAGAGAACGGATATCGCATTAATTAGACAGGCTGTTCACTTTTGATGCACAGCTCGTGAAAAGGAAATTAGCTTAAGATAACAAAAATAGGAGGATAAATTTAAAATGAATAATGAGTTATTACAAGCGTTAAATATATTAGAACAGGAGAAAAATATCAGCAAAGAAACATTGTTAGAAGCAATTGAAAATTCCCTTGTTCAGGCATGCAAAAACCATTTTGGTAAAGCTGATAATGTTAAGGTTATCATTGATCCTGAGACATGTGAATTCCATTGCTATCAGGAAAAAACAGTTGTAGAAGAAGTAGAAGACTTAGTAGAACAGATTTCTCTTATAAATGCACAGATGATTGATCCTAAACTTGAGTTAGGTGATGTTTGTAAAATCGAAGTAAAATCAAAAGAATTTGGACGTATTGCAACACAGAA
>CAZDAP010000170.1:0-3350 GCA_964503585.1 uncultured Lachnobacterium sp.
AGCACCCAGCTTGAGAAAATCCCATACAAAATCACTGGTCCTGCAATTCGAAAAATCTGACAACCGATACCAAAGACTTGGCCTTCTTTTTTAAACTCTATCGCGGAAGAACAAACACCATTGGCAAACCCTGTAATAGGAACCAATGCCCCTGCGCCACCCCATACTGCCAAGGATGGATATAGATTTAAACTAGTAAGTATCACACTTAAAAGAACCAATAACAAACTGCACCAGGTAGATGCGTCCTTTTGCTCTAATCCAAAATTGTTGACTCCTATATTTATGATAAACTGGCCCAATGTGCAAATAAATCCACCCAATAGAAATGCCTTAAACATATTTGCCCATAGGTTATGGGTTGGCGTCACCTGTTTGACATATTCATTATAGGCTTCATTTCTCTGTTGCTCCTGTGGCGATATTTTTTCGTTTTTCATAGGATATCCCTCCTTAAAAGACGGTTTTCTTTCTTATAGTCTTTCTCTTAGGTATATCCATTTTCTACTTATATATGCACTTCCCAAAGGTTTTCTTCGGTAGCACCCCAGCGAAACAACTCTTTTGTCTGCTCATTATATTCCTCCAAAGGCTTATAGTTTTTCACTAATGTAAGCAAATAAGCTTCTTTTTCATCCTTTGGCTCTATGGACTCCATGTTTGCATGAATATTCTTTAACAACACATCTGGAGTCATCTCTTCATTTAAATCTAGATCAAACAACTTTGCCATAAGTCCGCCCAAATAATAAAATTCATAATTACCGAGCAAAACCGATGTCTGTTGATTACATTTGATAATTACACTCTGTCTTGCAATTGATGGTACCATAATTCTTCCTCCGTTTACTATGGGACAATTGTATCATACCCTGTCAAGAAAAAGAACAAACTACCAATCATTTTTCCAAATGCCATCACAAACAATAATGCTCTTACGTATTTTTCATTCAGATGTACTCTCCGAAAGAAAATTGGAAAAGTATCTAAAATTTCTGCCAAAGCAACTGCCAAACATCCTACAAATATCCCAGCTGACATCCCATATAGCGTTAAAATACCTTTTCCAAGAAGTGAAAAGAGCCATTTTCTCTTCCATGAAAACAAGGACATAATGGTACCAAACAAAATCCCACGGAACACAACATTTTCTATATAAATAACCTTATGCTCTATATTTGCTTTCTGTACCAAACGGGGAATTACACGAATAACCAATAAAAATGCAAAGGTACCTGATGCTATGCCAACGCCTGCACACAACCCTATAATAATTAAGAACAGCGACTTAAGAAACATCTATGGTATGTCCTTTCTCGTCTGATTGCGCCACCTTTGTTTTTATTAAATCTTGGTTATACTTCTTCATTTCCACTTCAATCGGCGTTGGATCTTTTGTAATTTTCTTTTTGCTGAAATGATTAAAGAACACGATAATCCCTACTGCCACTCCAATACTATAGGATATTTCTAACTCTGTGACTGCTGGTTTTGCAATGCCCATAACCTGTTGATAAAAACGACTAAACGTCTTTTGTATACCAATATCTATATGAAAAGTCATTATCGTAAAGGCGGAACCAAAAAATACAATAATTGATATTAGAAACAGTTTTAGTTTTTCTACCAACGGATTTTTAACGGTTTCCAATTGAAACTCAACTATAAAGTCCGTTTCTCCGCAATTAACAACTTCCAGATTTGGATAATCCTGATGAATACGCTCTATCACTTTTAATACCGAAAACACCACTGCATGTTCATGATTAAATCGATACAAATCCATCTGTTTGATGCTGCGCAGAATTCCTATATTGGAACATTCAATCTTCAATACATCCCCAAGGGTAATATTCTTTTTATATACCCGACAGTTTCCACTGGCTTTGATATACGCCGTCGCCTGTGCCATCCTCTTCTCTCCCCTCAAATTCTTACAATGGTTTCCTGTTTTATAGTATGTACCAATTTTGTTAAAATATAAGAAGAATGGAATTTTCATCGGAAAACAATTGACAGTGTACCGCTTTCGGAATAAATTTATTATATAACTATTAAGGAGAATTCTTATGGCAACCACCAAAGAAGTATTATCTCTGGCTGTAGAACTGGCAGATGTGATGCTCAGAAACGGCGGAGAAATCTATCGTATTGAAGATACAGTTATTCATATTTTAAAAGCATATGATGTAGAAAGTTTCGATGTATATGTGCTATCAAATGGTATTTTTGCTAGCGCAAATGAGGATAAAGACGATGCGTGCAGCATGATTCGACATGTCCCTCTTGGCAGTGTAAATCTGGCGAAGATTGCATATCTTAATCAATTAGCTCGTGATCTTTGCACCCACAACTGTACGGTCGAAGAAGGATGGATCAGAATCAACGAGGCAAAAAATCTTCCTGGTTACGCAAATTATGCTCAGGTCTTTTTCTGTGGTTTAGGAAGTGCCTGCTATGCCTTTATTTTTGGTGGAGGTATCCTTGACTTCTGCTTCGCATTTATTATAGGTCTGTTCGAACAAATTGTACTTACTTACTTAACCAACCGTAAATTTTCTCGTTTCCTTCGAAATGTATTTGCCAGCATGTTTGTATCCGCCTGCAGTATTCTGGTACTGCAAACTGGGCTTCCTGTTTTGCAGGATAAAATCATTATCGGTGCAATCATGCCTCTGGTACCTGGAATCACCTTTACTACGTCCATTCGAGATTTTCACAACGGGGATTATTTATCTGGTACCATCCATTTGATTGATGCATTACTTACCGCCCTTTGTATTGCGGTGGGAATTATTATTCCGATGGCATTATTTGAATCATTAGGAGGAGGTGTGTTGTTACCATGATTTTTTTACAATTTTTTATTGCCATGATTGCAACCATTTCCTTTGCAATACTTTTTACCGCACCTAAAAAAGAAGTCTTATATTGTGGTCTCACAGGAGCGCTAGGCTGGACGGTTTATTACTGCATGACCGAAAACGGAGTCAATTTTGTTTTATCTGTTCTTGTCTCCACTTTCTGTCTAACCATTTTGGCTCGCTGCTTCGCTGTATTGCGAAAAAGTCCAGTGACTATGTATGTATTGCCCGGAATCTTCCCATTAGTTCCTGGTGCTGGTATTTATTACACCGCCTACTATTTATTCATTGGAAACACCGAAATGTCTGGCTATAAAGGCCTAGAAACCTTAGAGATTGCTGGTGCAATCGTATTCGGTATTATCTTTGGATTTGGTATACCACAGTGGATTTTCCACAAATTATCACCGCAAAAAATCGACTTAAATGAAGAATCATAAAAAATGGCTGTTGCAAAACGTGAGGATACGTTGTGTAGCAGCCTTT
>CAZDAP010000171.1:0-3340 GCA_964503585.1 uncultured Lachnobacterium sp.
ATAGAACAAAAATTGTTTCAAAGAAATTAAATGCAGCAGCAAACTTTAAGGCAGAGTATTTGGAAGAAACATATGAAGATGAAGACGAAGATGAAATTAAAATTGTTCGTTCTAAGAGATATGATTTGAAACCAATGTATCCAGAAGATGCTTGTATCCAGATGGAATTACTAGGACATGATTTCTTTGTATTTGTAAATGCTGAAACAGATGAAGTAAGTGTAGTTTATAAGAGAAAAGGCAATACTTACGGAATAATTGAACCAGAATAAACTATATATCATATCATAAAAATAAATCTTTGTGTTGAAAAAATCACTAACTGTGAAATCACAGTTAGTGATTTTCTTTTTTCTCTTCTGTGTTTTATAGTAAAGGTAAGGGCCCACTTTTTACATAGGAGGAAAATAGAATGGCAAATATTAGTGTTGCAAAATATTTGTATCGTATTTTGATGGATGAGAAATTAGAGTATAAGAAGGAATTGTTTTTTAAAGCGTGTAAGGAATCGCAATTAGTTCTTTTATGGAGAATCCTATATGAGACAGAGGTAAGTGACACGGAACTGTTAAAAGAGCGTATTTATGAGTTTGGAAGCAAGGTAAAGGAACAGGATTTTGTAGGACGGGAAGTATTCCTTTGCCTAGTTGCATTCCTTAATCTTGTTATAAAGTAAAAAACGTGGTACACTAATAATGTTGAACTTATTACAAAATTAAAGTGAGGTTAACATATGGATATCGTAGTATTAGCAGGTGGACTTAGTACAGAAAGAGATGTTTCCTTTAAGACAGGAAGCATGGTAACAAAAGCATTAAGAGAAAACGGGCATCGTGTCATTATGCTGGATGTTTTTATGGGATATAGTGACAAAGAAGAAGACTTAACAGGTGTGTTTGAACGTGCAGAAGAAATCAGTGTGCAGGTTTCTGATATTCCAGAGCAGGCTCCAGATTTAGCGAAGGTAAAAGCGTCTAGAAAAGATCAGTCAGATTGCTTCTTTGGACCAAACGTACTTCGTATGTGCCAGATGGCAGATATTGCTTTCATGGCACTTCATGGAGAAAATGGCGAAAACGGTAAGGTACAGGCTGCATTAGATTTATTTGGTATCAAATATACAGGCAGCGATTATTTAAGCAGTGCCATTGCTATGAATAAAGGAATTGCGAAACAGTTCTTCCGTGCAAATGGTATTCCAACACCAAATGGTCTTGCTATGACAAAAGAGAAGAGAAATGACGATTTATCAGCATTAGGTCTTCGTCTTCCAGTAATCGTAAAACCATGCTGTGGTGGTTCTAGTATCGGTGTAACCATCGTTCGTGATGAAGCAGAATTTAAAGCCGCATTAGATGAAGCCTTCCATTGGGAAGATGAACTTATTATTGAAGAATTCGTTCAGGGTAGAGAATTCTCTTGTGGTGTTATTGAAGGAAAAGCACTTCCAGTAATCGAAATTGCACCACTTCAAGGATTTTATGACTATAAGAATAAATACAAAGCAGGCAGTGCTGTAGAAACTTGTCCAGCAGATCTTCCAGAAGAGGTATCTGCACAGATGCGTACATACGCAGAAGCGGTAGCGAAAGTAATTGGGTTAGATACCTATTCCCGTTCTGATTTCTTAATCAGTGATGCTGGAGAAATGTATTGTTTAGAAGCAAACACACTTCCTGGCATGACACCTACCAGTTTACTTCCACAGGAAGCAGCAGCAGTTGGAATGAACTTTAATCAACTTTGTGAAAAGATTATTGAAATTTCCTTAAAGAGATATCAGAAATAATTTTCTATGCATATGATAAATCATGATATGGAGGCAATGAAAGTTTATGAAAAAAGAAATGCCTAACATGACTTTGAAAAATATTGCTTTGGCATGTGAAGGAACCTATATTGGAGCAGAAGAATTAGAAGAAAAAGTGATTTGCGGAGCGGTGATTGATAGCCGTTTGGTAGAAGAAGATTATCTTTTTATTCCAATAAAGGGGGAGCGTGTAGATGGACATAAGTTTATTCCGCAGGTATTTGAAAAAGGTGCTTGCTGCGTGCTTTCAGAAATAGAATTGGAAAATCCTGCAGGACCATATATCCGTGTAGATTCGTCAGAAGAAGCATTGAAAAAGATTGCAGCATTTTATCGTCAGAGTCTTCCAATCAAAGTGGTTGGTATTACTGGCAGTGTGGGAAAAACCAGTACAAAAGAAATGATTTCTTCTGTTGTTTCACAGAAATACAATGTACATAAAACCGCAGGAAACTTTAATAACGAAATTGGACTACCATTAACGGTATTTGGTATTCGTGCAGAGCACCAGGTAGCGATTTTAGAAATGGGTATTTCTGATTTTAATGAAATGCATCGTCTCGCAACCGTAGCTAATCCAGATATTTGTGTGATTACAAATGTAGGATTATGCCATTTAGAAAATCTAGGAACACGTGATGGAATTTTAAAAGCAAAGACAGAGTGTTTTGATCACATGAAAGAAGGCGGAATCGCTATTTTAAATGGAGATGATGATAAACTCTCTACAAAGAAAAATGTAAATGGCAGAGATACTGTCTTTTATGGTGTGGATGCAGAGCCAAAGGTGGATGAAAATGATAATCCAATGGCTTCCAAATCCATTTATGCTACGGATGTGGTAAACCTTGGATTTGAGGGAATGGAAGCAATTATCCATACACCAGTAGGTGACTTCCAAGCGAATATTACCATTCCAGGTGAGCACAATGTATATAACGCGTTGGCTGCAACAGCAGTTGGTTTAGAATTAGGACTCAACCTTGATGAAATCAAGAAAGGTATTGAAGAAGCAAAGACGATAGCAGGAAGAACCAATCTGGTAAAAGCCAATGGAATGAACGTCATCGACGACTGCTATAATGCAAACCCTGTTTCTATGGAAGCGGCTATGGATGTTTTATCCCATGCAAAGGGACGTACCATTGCAGTTCTTGGTGATATGGGCGAACTTGGCGAGGACGAAAAAGCCCTTCACTTCGGTGTTGGAAAATGTGTAGCAGAGAAAAAAATCCATACACTTTTCTGCGCAGGTGTGTTAGCAGCAGAATACAAAGTAGGTGTAGAATCTGTAGAAAATGATTGTAAGGTGTTCCACTTTGAGAACAGAGATGATATGATAAATGCATTGCTTTCTTATGTAAAGAAAGGTGATAACATTCTTATCAAAGCATCACACTTTATGGATTTCCCTAAAGTGGTAGAGGCACTTACAAAATAGATTAAGGCATTTGCATAGCAGATGTTTGAAATAAAAGAAAAGAGGAATTTTAAAATGGCACAGAATCCAGTAGTAACATTTGAAATGGA
>CAZDAP010000172.1:0-3324 GCA_964503585.1 uncultured Lachnobacterium sp.
TTACAGTTTGCAACTGAAATCATTGCTGTCATAATTGCACAAATAAATGTACCCGCCCAAATATTTCCGGTATATTTCTGCGATTTAACATGAATAAATGCAGTAACACCAATTGAGAATATATAACTGATTACCTTGATTGCACTCTGACCTGCTGCAAGCATAATCAAGTTACTTCCGTCCATTGCCCATAATGGTGATCCAGTAAAGATGATTGGCACATAGGAAATTAATAACATAAGTATAACTGGAACTAATGCCATAGTTGTTGAGAAAGCAATACGCTTTTTATCACTCCAGTTATCAAAGTTGTTTCTACGAATTGCAACACCATTTGCAAACTGCTGTATAAAGAACAGTGGTAAATATCTTAAAGCAATTGTAATACTACCAAAATCAAATGGTCTAACTGAATATGACCAGAATCTAAAGTCTGTATTAAAGATATATTTCACTCCGAACAGTGTCATAAAGGTAAGTGCCATAACAACAACGGCAAGCAGGAATACTCTTACTAATTCCTTTGCACTTGTCTTAATACCATAATACTCTGCGTTTTCTCTATACTTAAGTCCTGTACCCCTTCTTACTGAGAACAATGTAACCAAACCACATGCTACACCCCATAATGCAAAACCATTTGTAGACGCCTGTGGAAACACAGCACATTCCATCATAAGCATACCTATCAATACAAATGGTAACAATAAAACGGTATTAATTAAAGCACCTGTAATAATTGATTTTAAGTATTTAGTTCTTGCCTTTCCAAGAAGTGGAGGAAGAACAAATGTATTTTCTCTCTCTAAAACCTTGAATACCGAAATCTTTAATACGTAGAATAAACATGGAATAATGAACAAGAAGAATCCTACTAAACCAATGATTCCACCTACCATTTTTAAAGTCCAAATCTGATTTGAACTATCAATCTTAATTGGAGCTCCAAAAGTTTCTTCAAAATAATCAATTATGTATTTGGTAGTTGTTGTAGAAATCCAGTTCTGATTATGAATTTCTGCTGGATTCCACATTGCAAAATTATAACCAGTTTCTTCGTTCTCATAGAATTTGCCTTCTTCTATTTCAGAAACATCGATTCCTGTCTGAGTTTTCAACCAAGAAATACCAGTTTCATTAGTCAAGATATCAATTGTTAACCAAGAGTTAAAATCATCTGCGCTACCAAGAATTACACCAAGATCGCACTCATATCCCTCAAAACTTCCTGCTGATTCCCATCCTTCAATGACTACTTCAAGAGGATATCCTACAGGTAAACATGCATCTAATTTATTTAACGCATGTGCCTCTTCTGCTGTTGCTCCGTTAGCAAGCGCTTCTCTTTCCAACTCGGTATAGTAAGCTGCAACCTTAAGTGAGCTCTCTCCACCAAGTGAATGTCCTGTAATACCCACCTTTGTTGTATCAACATAGCTTAAAGTATTAACATACTCAACTGCATCTAATAAGCCTCGTGTTTCATATGCTGCAGTTCCATCATAAGATACATCCGCAACTGAAGAATCACCATGTCCATATAAGTTTGGTGCAAATACCACATATCCACGTCGAGCCAATTCAATATACCAAGACTCTACCGTTTCGGCACTAGCGCTTGAACCATGACTAACTACGATAGCTGGAACTTTGTTCTCAGATGATGCAATCTCAGGAACAAGTAAATATCCGCGAATTGTTCCAAGATCTGTTTGCACAGCAACATTGGTTACATTCACATTACCAAAATCACGCAATACTAAATTCGATAAAATACCACTTACAAGGCATAAAATCACTGCAAGTATAAGCACGAATTTATTTGGTTTTTGTTTCAATGTTTGTTTAAATTTTTCTTTCATTGCTTTGTAAATTCCTTTCTTTTGAAATAAAATATTTTCTACAGAAATTATTTTATTGAAATTATAGCACTATAATGTTTTATTTTCAATCCTATTCTGTTATAATGTTGTATAAGCAACAAGTTTTATAGAGGAGTAACTCAGTTATGAACACTTTAAATACAAAACACACTTTAATACTCAAAAAAAGTTTAAAATGTTTAAATATCTATTCATCCATTCAAACAGTTTCAATTCAATTAAATGGTTTTGACTTTTCTTTGGTAGATTTACAAATATTGAGTGCTTTCTATCCTAACAAAACAAACCAATATAACATGACTACTATATCTAGTGAGTTAGGAATTGCACCAAGCACCTTCTCTAAAAGTGTCTCCAAACTCACAAAACTTGGCTTGTTAGAAAAATACCATAAAAAAAACAACAAGAAAAATGTAATTGTTTGGTTAAGTGAGGACGGAGAAAAATACATACAGGACATAATTAATTATTATAAAGAACCTTTAACGCATTTTATCAAAACTCTTGATGAAGAACCTTTGAGAGAAAAATATTATCTTGAATTTTTAGAAATATTAGATTCTTATTTATGTCCTCAGATTGATAAGTCTGAATCCGATGCACAATTCATCCCCATAAAATAAGAATTATAAATAGCCCCTTGGTCGAAATCAAAAAACATCTCCCTCGCCCAAAAGCGAGGGAGATAAAGATACTTCTTTTATAACAATGGAGCTATAAGTCTTAATAATAATTCTTTTAATCGATAAATACCTGTTTTTGCTGTTCTACACTCGTCTGTATTCTGATATAATGGATATTTTCTGTAATTCTGAATATATCGACTCTGATTTTCTACGCGTAAATCCTGTTCCTCTAGGAACTTCATCGCCTCCTCGTTCGGTTGACAACAAGGAAAAATTTCTTCATCAACTTCTGCATAGCTTTTTTTTCATTGCCACAGTTCCGCTATTCCCCCTGCAAGTAAATAATTACACCTCTAACTTCGATGCTTCTGCAAAGGTTTTGAGTTTCGCAGAAACTTTTCCATGTACGCTATCTGCTGGGAATTCTCCATGCTCATTCTTTTCACCTGCTGGATAATCCATAAGTAGTTCGATTCCTTCATTAATATGCGTAATCGGATAAATATGAAAAACACCTTCTTTGACTGCATCTATCACATCATCGTTTAATACCAGTTCCTTTACATTGGAAGCTGGAATGATAACACCCTGATTTCCCGTAAGGCCTCGTTTTTTACACAGTTTAAAGAAACCCTCGATTTTCTGCGTTACTCCACCAATTGCCTGAATTTCACCCTTTTGGTTAACGGAACCTGTAACAGCCAGATTCTGTCGGATCGGCAATTCAGAAAGCGAAGAAATAATACAGTAAAGCTCTGTGCTGGAAGCACTGTCTCCATCAATACCATTGTAGTTCTGTTCGAAACAGACACGAC
>CAZDAP010000173.1:0-3277 GCA_964503585.1 uncultured Lachnobacterium sp.
TTTTGTTAAATTCCGAAAAATGCAAAAAAGAGAAAATCTTTCGATTTTCTCTTTTCATACTATGCTGTTCCTTTAATTGTATTTCCAAGATAACACAAAGCGATAACGCCTGGACCTGTGTGAGCTCCAATTACTGGACCAACATCACTGAGCCATACGTTTGCATTTGGATATGCTTCTTCTACCATTGCTTTTACATGTTCTGCATCTTCTAAGCAGTCACCATGAGAAATAAATACCTGATTCCATTTGTCGATGTCTGCATTGGATTTCATATTAGAAATTAACTCCTTCATTGCAGCTTTTCGGCCACGAATTTTTCCAACTGTATCCAGTTTTCCTTCTTCGGTTACCTGAATCATTGGTTTAATATTTAAAACAGAACCAGCAATAGCTGTAGTTGCACTAATTCTACCACCACGTTTTAAGAAGAATAAATCATCTACCGTTACCTGATGATGAATATAATCTTTCATAGCCATGATACCCTCGAAAATTTCTTCGATTGATACACCTTCTTCACGTTTTTTTGCTGCATAGTGAACCAATAATCCTTCACCTACAGATGCGCATAAAGTATCAATGTGTAAAAGTTTTCTGTCAGGGAATTCTTCCTGCAATTCTCCAATAATCATAGCACCATTATTGTAAGTAACAGAAAGAGCAGAAGAAAAACCAACATAAAGAATATCTTTGCCTTCTTCTAAACTTTTTCTCATATGTTCTTCAAAATACCCTGGTGTAACCGCTGCTGTTTTCGCATTGGCACCATCACGTAACTGCTGATAGAAATCCTTTGCTTCAATATCTTTGTTTAATACTGGAGGCTTATCATCAATAATAGCCTCTAACTGCATTACTTTTAAATGGTATTTTTCTATCATGTCTTTTGTTAAATCGCAAGATGAATCTGTATAAATGTCAAAACTATACATAGCATTTTCCTCCTTTTAATATAGTTTTAAAAACCGCATTGCGTAGTTTATTATATCACCTTATTTTCTTTTTTCAATACCCAATTATCAATATATGTGCAATTTTTCTTAGATAATACACCTGCTCTATGAAAAAAAACTGCCCACTTTTAAAGTGAACAGTTTATCATAACTTATACTTATTTCACAAACTCTTTACCTGTTACGCTACCACCGTCAACTAATACGTCAACACCTGCTAAATAACCATTTCTTTCATCTGCTACTGTTGCAATAGCAAAGCCAAGTTCTTCTGGTTTACCCATACGTCTTTCCGCTACTGTTGCTGTCAAATCAGAACGTTCAGCACCTTCTAAGTTACCCATATCCGTAGCGATAAGTCCTGGACTTAATGAGCATACACGGATACCTTTTGCACCAAGATCCTGTGCAGATTTTGCTGCATACCAGATAACGAAGTTTTTAGAAAGACCATATGCTAAGCCTGAGCCTTTATATCCACCTAATTTTTTTGCCATTCCCACCATTTTCTTTAAGAATGCATTTTCATCTTTGTCTGCTAACCAATATGCTTTTTTATGCATGTTTACAACCATCTGTGGTAAAACATATGCTGAATTTGAAGAGATATCTACGATAACACTTCCTCCATTCATTAATTTTGAAAATTCCTGATTAATATAAACTGTACCAAGTGCATTTACACGAAGTAACTGTTCTGGTTCAGCCATAGATGGTGATAAACCTGCTGAGTTAATTACATTTTTGATTTCGCCAAGGCTTGCTGCATATTCTGCTAATTCACGAACCTGCTGTCTATTTGAAGTATCACAAGTTTTTGCATAAGCTTCATAGCCTAATTCTTCTAGTTCTTTTACTGCCTTTTCAAGTTTAGACATTGTACGTCCTGTTACTACGATGATTTTTTCT
Organism: uncultured Lachnobacterium sp.; assembly: GCA_964503585.1. GTDB lineage: Bacteria > Bacillota > Clostridia > Lachnospirales > Lachnospiraceae > Roseburia. The sequence goes on from CAZDAP010000173.1 coordinate 1,866, forward strand.
TTTGGCATGCATTTTGCTGCTGCGAGGCCCATACCGCTACCGCCACCTGTGATTACACAAACTGTTTTCATACTAACTTTCTCCTATCTTTTTCGTGTTTGATTTATATGATTTATTACTATCTATACTACTGTCGCAACCTTGCCGACAAGTAAGATAATACTTTGTGAATTTTTAAAAATTGTTTGGAATATGTTAAAAAAATGTTAAAGTTTCAAAAGTTTTCAGACTTGATTCCAAAAGAGACCGCTTAGCATCACATCTAAGCGGTCTTATTTATCATAAATCAACTACGAAATATATTTATCCATCTTATGCGACACCTTTAAGATGCCATCTAAAATTTCTCTAGCCTCCTTGGAATTTCTAAAATTCTCTTCTGTCAATTCCGAAGACTGCAATGCAGATGCTGTAACCTCCTCTGTTGTAGCAGATAATTGCGTAATGTGACTTACAATCTCTGTATTTGCCTGTGACAAATCATCCAACATTTTTTCAATCTGATCTACATCTGCTACTAATTCATTCACATTTGCATTCATTTCTCCAAACTGATTTGCTACTTCTGCAATCATCTCTTCCTGCACATTTCCTACTTCCACGGAACGCGCAACTGCCTTTGCCGTTTCATTTGCATTCTGTTCCAAAGCACTTAAAATCTGCGCAATATTTTCAGTTTCCTGACGTGTCTTTTCAGAAAGACCTCTTATCTCATCTGCTACTACCGCAAATCCTCTTCCTGCTTCTCCCGCACGTGCACTTTCAATCGACGCATTTAAAGCTAAGAGATTCGTCTGAGAAGAAATGGAAAAAATGGTATTTGTAATCTCTTTTACATTATCCACATTTTTTTGCAAATGCTTCATTGACTCAGCAACCACTTCATTTGTTTCAGCCAAAACTTCTGATTCCTTGCTAAGTCTTTCTATATATTTCATATTTTCAGAATTTAATTCGTTGGAACGATTTGCAACACGTACCATATTCTCTGCACGGGTAACTGTTTTCTCCAAATTATCCTGGATATTATGTGTCATTACGCTTTGGTTTTGAATATTTTCTGCTGTCAAAGATGTACTGGTACTAATATCTCCAACAGAACTGCTAACAATTTCAGAAGATCTCTGTAAATCATTCATAAGTCCCATGGCACTGGCAGTACTGGTACGTACCTGCTCTGCAATATTTAAGATGTCATCCATCATTGACTTCTGCATTTCTGCCTCATGCTTTGCTTTGTCCAAAGAATCATCATTAAACATTTTTCCAACTTTTGTTATGTACCACAAAACAAACATAATAACCATGATAACAACAGATATGGTAAGGTTGTCCATAAACTGTTCATCCTTATAGTCCTGCATAACCATCTGGCGGAATAACGTAATTACAAAGTTCTCTATTGTCACAAT
>CAZDAP010000174.1:0-3259 GCA_964503585.1 uncultured Lachnobacterium sp.
AGATTGCCCCTATCATGAGAGATGCCTCCAAAAGCGCAGCCGTCTTTAATGTATGAATATATTCCAAACGTGCCAAAGAAACCTCTTCTGCTGGCATATTCTCTGTCTCAATATCCACTACCTGTCCACCAATCATACCATCCGCACCTGCTTTTTTTGCAAGTACCTGGTAGGCTTTTAAATAAGAAATATCTACTTCTTCATCAGAAAAAGCTTCCGCTGCAGTCTCAAATGCATAGTTCAATAACGCATCTCCTGCCAAAATCCCCATCGTTTCACCATACACAGCGTGTGTGGTTTTCTTTCCACGACGATATTCATCATTATCCATAGCTGGTAAATCATCATGTACCAGTGAATATGTATGAATCATTTCCATCGCAGACATAAAAGCATAAATCGCATCTGTGGAGACTCCATTCGCTTTGGAAAACATCTTATAGGATTCTTCCATGAGAATTGGACGAATACGTTTTCCACCTGCTAATAGACTATAATTCATCGCCTCAAAAATCGTCTTTTGCGTACCTGCTTCTTCTGGTAAAAATGAATACAACACGTCTTCTACATGTTTTGCACGTGCAGTTAACTCTTCTCTAATATTCATGAGAATGCCTCCAACTTTCCGTCTTCATTCAACATTAACATTGCCTTCTCCATGTTATCAAGTAAGGCATTTGCTTCTTTGATTTCTTCCAAACCATTCTTGTATAACTCAAATGACATATCTAAGGATGCATCGCCTGCTTCCATTTTTTTAATAATATCCTCAATACGTTCAAAACGTTCTTCTAAAGATACGCTATTTTTATCACTCATTTTTATTTGCCTCCGTTACAACAGCTTTGATTTTACCGTCGATGACATGTACTGTAATCTCATCTGACGCTTTTACCTGTGCAATGGTTTTTATGGATTTACCATCATTTCCCTCTAAGTATGCATATCCACTACTGATTTTCTTCGCAGGAGAATATCCATCTAAGGTACTGGCTAAAACAGCCAATCGATTTTTCCTATTTTGAAACAACCATTCCATTCTATGGGTAATTTTATCTTCAAAATCCATGAGTCGTTTTCGATTATCATCCAAACGACGCTGTGGACTTAGAAAATTCAACTTGGTACTCTCATGAGAAAGACGCTCTCTCATATTTTTTACTTTTCGATCCATAGCAAGATTTAAGCGTTGTTTCTGCTGTGCCAACTCAATTTGTGTCTTCTCTAATTCAAATATTGCTAATTCAGCCGCCTGTGAAGGTGTTGCTGCACGTACATCTGCCACAAAATCCGCAATCGTAAAATCTGTCTCATGTCCTACTGCTGAAATAATAGGAACACTACAATTAAAAATAGCTTCAGCAACGATTCTTTCGTTAAACGCCCACAAATCCTCAATGGAACCGCCTCCTCTGCCTACAATAATCACATCAACATCCAACTGTTCCAATCTCTGAATTCCACTTACAATACTTTCTTTTGCTCCATCTCCCTGCACCTGTGCTGGACACAAAATAATCTGTACTCTGTTATTTCGTCGAAATCCTACATTTCGAATATCTTGAATAACTGCACCAGTAGGTGATGTAACCACACCTACTTTACGAACATATTTCGGAATCGGACGTTTATAACATGGATCAAACATGCCCATTTCCTGCAATTCCTGTTTCAACTCTTCTAATTTCTGATACAGATTGCCAGTACCATCTAACTCAATGCTCTTTGCGATAATTTGGTATACACTCTGTGACTTAAAGGTATCTATCTTACCTGTCACAACCACCTGTTGTCCCTCTTGCAGTTTGAACTTTAATCCAGATGCCTGATTTCCACGAAATATAGCACCTTTTAAAACGCCATCTTTATCCTTAAGTGTAAAATATATATGTCCAGAACTTCTCTGATAAGTACAATTGGATATTTCACCCTTTACACTTATCTCATTTAAAAAGGGTTCCTGTTGAAACATATTCTGAATAAATTTGCTTATATATCCTACAGTATAAACATTCTTTAACATACAAACTTCGCCAATACTCCATTTACAAAGGAAGCAGATTCATCTGTTCCAAATTTCTTTGCTAATTCAACCGCTTCATTAATGGAAACTTTTGCTGGAATATCATCTTCGTATTTTATTTCATATACAGCCAGACGAATAATAGATAAATCCACTTTCCCCATACGAGTCGTTTTCCAACCTGTTGTAGATTCATTAATAGCAGTATCTATTTCTGAAATCTTTGCAATAATATCACTACATTTGTGATTGATATAATCCAAATCTTCGTCCTTTACATTTTCTAAATCTTCTTCTAACAATCCTAACTGTTCTGTCATCTCGCCTTCTTCATGAAATTCAACACGAAACAACATCATAAAAACATTTTCTCTTAACTCTCTTCTTGTCATACTATAATTCCTCATCAAAATAAATAATTTCTGAACGCGAGTCACGCATTTAAAAAGGTGCCATACAACTGGCACCTTATATTATACTACAAATATTCACTTTTAAAAAGTACTAATTCTCTTCCATATCAACACTTGCGATGCGAATATTTACAACAGCAACAGTAAGACCTGTCATATTCTCAACTGCTGATTTTACTCTTTCCTGTACTTTTGCAGAAATCTCAGGAATTGCATAGCCATAATCAATATTAAGTGCTACATCTACTTTAATTTCTTCGTCTAAAACTTCTACATAAATACCTTTAGAAAGATTTTTCATACCAAGTTTGCTTACGATTTCATTTGTGATATTTCCAGCCATTGAACTAACGCCTTCTACTTCTGTAGCAGCAAGTCCAGCAATAATTGCTACGACTTCTTCGGAAACTCTAACATCACCTAAATCATCTGATTTTATCTGAAAAGTTCTATTTGTTTCTGCCATTTGAATTGCCTCCTGAATATTTTTCTTTAATCATTATAACAGATGAAATCCATTTTGGAAAGACATTTTCTTCTTTAGTCATCATAACTAAGCACTTCTTTACTATCTAATGCCCATTCTCCTAAAATTTCTTCTTTCCAAGATATTAAATCTGTGTAATATAAAACATCGCCAAATTGACGAACCCCATGAGAATTTGCCAACTCCTCTGTATAGTCATCTAAAAAATAAATCTGATGATTCTTTGGTCCAGTTTCATAATGACAAACCAAAGGAATTGCTCCTGTTTCTTCCTCTAAAATAGAAACACCATCCTCTTCGACCAGAAACGTAACCCAAGCCATTGCCTCGAACATA
>CAZDAP010000175.1:0-3232 GCA_964503585.1 uncultured Lachnobacterium sp.
GTCGTATCGCTTGTGAACTTATCGGTGGATGGGTAGAAAATGGCGAATATCCAAACGATGAAAAGGCATTAGAAAAGATCGCAAAAGGTCTTGCATATAACAACGCAGTTCGTTACTTCGGTTTCGATTTAGAGACTAAGTAATTGTCATGAATGAGTTATATGAATTAATCGAGGAACGAATCAAATCAGCAGGATATACAGGTCAGATAAATGGTAGAGATTTTTACTGTGATATCAGTGATGAGGCGGATGAAAAAGAAGATGGTACATATATGTTCATCATTAAGAAAACAGAAATCTTATTTTATAAGGGCTGTATGACGATTATGGAGAAAGAGTTTGATTTGCATTACGTGGACATTGTAGATGGAGATCAGACCTATCATGTAGATTTTGATGTATAAGCATAGTAAAGAGTAGAACATATAAAACGCACGTATATACTTGGTTTTAGCCAGTATATATGTGCGTTTTTTGTATCATAGATAAAGTTTCATTACAACTGTGAATATCCAAATGGATTTGCAATTGCGTCTACAGGTTGTGCGTTTTTACACATTGGGCATTCAGCTGCTAGGAAGGTGCGATAGTCTGGCAACTCTTTTACAGAGAATAAGGAGTAAATAGGCTTTCCAAAACATGTAGTTCCTACACTAAATACACTACAAATACCTCTTACTTTTGCGCCATAATACTTAATCGCTTCAGCAGTTTTTGCAATTGTTTGTCCAGTCGCGGCGGTAGCTACTAAGATAATAACATTCTTTCCTTCAAACATAGGCTTGAGATTGTCGCGGACGATATACTGTCCAGCTGAACTCAACTCTGTTGAGATTACGTTGATTGCTTTATAGGTATTAACGTTAAGAATACCATTTTTTGTCAATTCATCTGCAAGATATGCACCAATAACCATGGTGCCTTCCATACAAACGATAGTATCAACTACGGTTGTAGGAGGAATTTTCTTGGAGAGTTCTAAAGCAGCTGCACGAGATTCGTGAGTACGGCTCTTAATAGCGGTCATATCGAGATAGTAATTGGAGTGAGCATTAGGTGTAATAAAGTGACCTGGAATTGCTCTTAAAATAACATCTGGGTTTTCTTTCATAGTAATTAAGATTCTTTCTTGCATGATTTTGTCCCCCTTTTTGTTGGGTAAATTGTCCAACAATTATATAAGTATATTATAAAGTGTTGTGCAATTTTATGCAATATGTATTTGTTGTGAGGAATTAATTCCTGTGCTAAAATGGTGTATGGATAAGGTATGAAATTTTTAGCAAATGACAAATTAGGAGATGTATTATGTTTAGAATTCTTGTAGTAGAAGATGATAAGGAATTAAATCATCTATTCTGTAGGACCTTAGTCCGAGGTGGATATAAAACATTTAGTGCAACGGACGCAATAGAAGGATTGGAAATTTTAGATAATGAAATCATAGATCTTATTATCTCGGATATTATGATGCCACAGATGGATGGTGTTGAATTTGTTGCTCAGCTTAGAGAAGCACATATAAATATTCCTGTTATGATGATCACTGCAAAGGGGGATATTATGGATAAGCAAAGTGGTTTTTTAGCAGGAGCGGATGATTATCTTGTTAAACCAGTTGATTTACAAGAGATGCTACTTCGTGTTCAAGCGCTGCTTCGTCGTGCCAAAAGTGTTAGTGAACGAAAAATCACGTTTGAAGGTACAGAACTTATGTATGATACATGGACAGTAACAGATCGAAATGGAAGTCAGGTTCTTCCTCAGAAAGAATTTCTGTTATTGTATAAATTATTGTCTTATCCAGGGCAGATTTTTACCCGTCAGCAGATACTAGATGATATTTGGGGCATGGACAAACATGTGAATTCCCATACCTTGGATGTACATATCAATCGACTAAGAGAACGATTTAAAGATAATGATGATTTTGAGATAGTAACAATTCGTGGTCTTGGATATCGTGCGGTGAAAAGAAATGAATAAGAATAAATATCAGAATTTTTTTAAAAGGCAAATAGAAAGCATTCCATTAAAAGCAAAGATGGCAACCTTGTTTTTTTATGTTATAGTGATATCATTGATTATTTTGACTATAATCGGATATATACTTACAAAAGCGGGTTTAGATGTTATGGCGCATCGTTGGATGTTTGTATTATCTAGTTTATGGGGTGTTGCAGTAATCTGTATAACCCTGTCTTATTTTGTATGTTATCTATTGATGAAAAGAGTTTTTCAACCTTTAGAGAAACTTAGTGAAGCGTCTTTAAAAGTAGGAAATGGAGATTTTAAAACAGAGATAACTTATGATGGGAATCTAAGAGAGATTCAGAATATAATTGATAGTTTTAACAGTATGATAAGAGAGTTGGATTCTGTAGAAATTATGAGAGATAGTTTTGTTGCAGATGTATCTCATGAATTCAAAACGCCACTTGCTGCAATTACAGGTTATACGACTTTGATACAGGATACAGAGTTGACAGAAGATGAGCGAGAGGAATACATCAAAAAAATTCTTTTTAATGTAGATAAGCTGAATCAACTTACAGAAAATATTTTACGCTTATCAAAATTGGAACATCAGCAATTTTTAGACGAGCCAGTAACATATCGACTTGATGAACAAATTCGAGAAGCAATCGTTCTTTTAGAGCCCAAATGGTACAAGAAAAATATGAATTTTGATTTGGCATTGCCAGAGTTGGAATATACAGGTCAAAAAAGCATGCTTTTTCAAGTATGGATAAATATCATTGGAAATGCCATTAAATATTCCGATGAGAATGGAAGTATTCAGGTCGTTTTGTGGGAAGGTTTAGAATATTACCAGATATCCGTAAAAGATGAAGGAATTGGTATGACAGAGGAAAATATGGCGCATATCTTTGATAAGTTTTATCAGGCGGATAGTTCTAGAAAGTCGCAGGGGAATGGTCTAGGATTATCAATTTGCAAAGAAATAATAACGAAATGTAATGGAAGTATAATGGTGGAAAGTACATATGGTGTTGGCTCTCAATTTATTGTGCGCCTCCCAAAAAGAAACTTGGAAAAATAATTTCCAAGTTTTTTAAATTTTAAAATATTTAGAAAAACTTTAAGTATAATTGATATTAATTTGAGGTTCGTGTATTAGACTTAAGTTATGATTATTTTCATAGGAGGTTTAATATGCTGGAACTTAAAAAAATCAAAAAAGATTACCCGGCAGGAGATGGTATTGT
>CAZDAP010000176.1:0-3230 GCA_964503585.1 uncultured Lachnobacterium sp.
ATTTTTGCTGTAAAACCAGGTGATGGTTCTGCTCGTGAACAGGCAGCTTCTTGTCAGAAAGTGCTTGGTGGATGGGCGAATATTGCAAATGAATATGCGACAAAGAGATATCGTTCAAATTTAATCAACTGGGGTATGCTTCCATTTATTATCGATGAAGGTGAACTTCCATTTGAAAACCTCGATTATTTGTTTATCCCAGATATCCAGACAGCAATTGAGGAAGGTAAGACAGAATTTGTAGCTTATGTTGTAAAAGATGGAGCATTAAAAGAATTCCAGCTTAAGATGGCAGAACTTACGCCAGATGAGAAAGATATCATTTTGAAAGGATGCCTTATTAATTATTATAGAGGCTAGGAAATTATTTTGGCAGAAGAAGATAAAACAATTACAGAAAAAAAGAAATTTCATTCTTGGAAACATTATTTTAGAACGGGTGTTACTGCGTTTTTGACGGTTGCAGCATGTATTACATTCTTTTTTATACTGTATAGATGGTCAGAAATCTCTGAAATATTGGATACCATACTTACCTCTGCAGAGCCGATTACAATTGGTTTGGTGTTAACCTATCTGTTAATGCCTGTAAAAAACTTTGTGGAAAAACCTGTATTAAAATGGCTGCTTTCAAAGAATGTGAATGAAAAGAAAGCCAAGAAGTGGGCGAGAGGAATTGGGATTACGGGAGCAATCATTTTCTTATTTATTGTTATTGCTGTTTTGATTGCAATGATAGTTCCTGCTTTGGTTACCAGTATTGTTGGTTTAGTGGAGTCCATGCCTAGTTATGTAGACTCGTTCGTTTATTGGATTGAGGATACAGGAATTGGAGATAGTACTTTTGCTGCATTTGTTGGAAGTACAATTACAAGTGTTACAGGTGAATTACAGAATTGGGCAAAAACAGAATTATTGCCGTTGGCTCAACAGTATATTGCGCAGATAACTTCAGGTGTGCTATCTGCAGTAAAAACCATATTTAACTTTTTGATTGGTATTATTGTCGTAGTTTACGTAATGAGTATTCAGGAAACTTTGTTAGGTCAGTGTAAAAAAATCATATATGCACTTTTTCCTGCGAAAAAAGGGAATATCATTGTAGAAACCATTCGAAAATCAAATGATATTTTTGGTGGATTTATAATTGGTAAAATTATTGATTCCGCAATCATAGGTGTTATTGCATATTTTGGATGTGCAATTATGCAGATTCCAAGTGCATTTTTGGTGGCATTTATTGTTGGTATTACAAACATTATTCCATTCTTTGGACCATTTATTGGTGCTGTACCATCTGTTTTGTTGGTATTAATTCAGAGTCCAATTCATGGTTTATATCTTACAATTTTTATTTTTATTTTACAGCAGGTAGATGGAAATATTATTGGACCAAAGATTTTAGGTGATAAAACAGGACTTGCATCTTTCTGGGTATTAACATCTATTTTAATTGCAGGAGGAATGTTTGGATTCTTTGGAATGGTATTGGGTGTACCAGTATTTGCGGTTCTTTATTATATCTGGCAGCAGTTTATTAGTTATCGAATGAAAAAGAAGAATCTTTCAGCAGATACGAATGATTATGTAAAACTTATTTATATTGATGAGAAAACAAATGAATTAATGTATCAGAAGCCTGTTAAGAAAGATTCTTAGATAAAAGATGATGAAAGCATCAAATTAGTGAAAAAGCACTCGTTTGGTGCTTTTTTAGTTGTTTATTTTAAGCGCCTATGATAAACTAAAACTAGATTAGTCTAACTTTTTGTAGAGGTGACACAATTGGATAAATACGAGTATAATTTAAAGGTAGATCAAATAAAATCGCTTGTTGCAGAAGCTAAATATAAAGATGCCGCAGAGATTGCAGATACTATTAATTGGAATAAGGTTAAAAATGTAAACGCGTTAGTAAAAGCCGGTGAGGTTTACGAAAAGGTTGGTAGATATGAGGAGAGTAGAGATATTTTACTAAATGCATACGATCGCTCACCAATTGGAAGAACCATTATTTATCGTTTAGCAGAAGTTGCTATTAAAATGAATGATTTTGAAGGTGCAAAAGAGTATTATGATGAGTTTATAGAAATTGCACCCCATGATAATCAAAGATATGTATTGAAATATAACATCAAAAAAGCACAGGGTGCTAAGAATACAGAATTAATTCCAATTCTTGAAGAATTTAAAGAGGAAGAATACACAGAAGAGTGGGCATATGAATTGGCATATCTTTATCATAAAGAAGGATTGATAGATAAATGTGTCGATGCATGTGATGAATTAATTCTTTGGTTTGGTGATGGTCCATTTGTGGAAAGAGCAATGGAACTTAAGATGCTGTATCAGCCCCTTACCAAAATACAGGAAGAGAAATATCGATTGTTCCGACAGGAAAAAGAAGGAAAAACAATCATTGATTCAAATGTAATGGAGAGAGCTGGAGAATTCGTACATGAACCGGTAGCAATTCCACAGGTGACATTGAATCCGAGCAGATTTAATACCACAAATCTTCAAGAAGAAATTGTAAAAGGTATGCAGCAAATCATGGAAGCTACAGAGAAAGAAACAGTTGTAGGAACCATGGATAGCATTAAGAAAATTGCAGAAGAAATACCGTATTTACAACTTCCAACAGAAGAAGAACTGGCAGCAAAAGAAGCAGAATTAAATATAGAAACAGATGAAGAAATCGATGGTTCTTTAAGAATTAATTTCCAGGAACTACTAGGAGAAGAATCAGATGGACAAATCAGTCTTGTAATGAAAGAAAGGGCTCAACTAGAGCAACAGATTACAGGACAGATGAGCATTCAGGATGTTCTAGAAGAATGGGAGAAAACGAAGCGTGCTGCAGAAACAGCATTGCAGGAAGCGGAACAGAGAAAACTGGAATCTGCAAAAGCAAGAGCACTTCAGGAAGCAGAGGACATCATGATAAGATTAAATGATGTTATTCCGAAGATTGAAGCAGCAGACGCGAGAGAAACAGGGGAATTAATTGAAAATGTAAATGTACTGCTCGATCAGGAAATTGAAAGAATTAGTACAGAAAATGCTATGATCGATGATACGCTTCAGGAGATGATAGCGGCACAGGAAAGAGCATTACTTGGACAGGTAACGATGAGGATGCCAGACTTAAGCCTTGCTGGCGGTCTTGTATATGAAGAATATAAACCTGTGGTAGAAGAGCCTGTTTTTGAGGAAGAGATTTTGCCAGT
>CAZDAP010000177.1:0-3144 GCA_964503585.1 uncultured Lachnobacterium sp.
CTTGTTGACGTAATTATAACACATCTAAGAATAAATATAAAGTCTGTTTTTCTGCATATAATTTCTGTATGATAGGAGCAAGTTAATCTTATGAAGGGGCATTTATATGGAAAAGGAAATTTTAGAAAAAGAATTACAGCATTTGGAAGAGATAAAGCAGCATATTGATGTGCAGCTTTTAGAAGAAACAGAAAAGCTGGATATTCAGCAGGAAAGTTTGATTCAGAAACGTCGCGAAATGTGGGAGGAGTGCGCCCATGGAGTAAATGATTTTGATGATATTGTAGATATGAATGCCTATGATGAAAACGTGCGAGAAGACTATGGACATTTTGTGCGAAAAGAACAGACCGTAAAACAGTTGTCTTATTTGAAGGAGGTTCCTTATTTCGGAAGAATCGACTTCTTAGAGCAGGGGGAACGCGTACCAGAGGAAATCTATATCGGTAGATATGGATTCCGTAACAAGAAGACGAGAGAATATGAAATCTATGACTGGCGTACACCGATTGCATCTATGTTTTATGACAGTGGAATTGGTGAGGCTTCCTATCGGTGTCCAGCGGGAATGATAACAGGCGAATTGACTTGTAAGCGTCAGTATAAAATTGAAAATGGCGAACTGAAGTATTGCTATGATACCAATATTGCGGTGCAGGATGATGTGTTAGAAGAGGTATTGGCAGGAAACACAGATAAAGTGCTTCGTGTTATTATTGACACTATTACAAAAGAACAAAATCAGGCGATTCGTCAGCCACACACCCTCAATATGCTGGTAACAGGGCCTGCTGGTAGTGGAAAAACCAGCGTAGGTATGCATCGATTAGCTTACTTGTTGTATCACAATCGTGAAAATTTAAGTTCTGAGAAAATCGTGGTATTATCACGTAATCAGATTTTCTCATCTTATATTTCTGAAATTTTACCTGAACTTGGGGAAGAAAATGTAAATGATGTGATGTTTGATACCTTGGTAAATAGAGGAATTTCTAAAGAATTCAAGAAAAAAGATTATTATGAACAGGTGGAATATCTGTTAAAACATAAAGATGGAAGTTTGCGAAGCAAAGCCATCGAGTTGAAATATTCGGATGCATTTATCCAATATTTAAAAGAGAATAAAGGGCTGTTTCGCGAGAAGCATACGGATTTTGAAACGGTGTTGGAGTTCTATTTATATTTATTAAAGAGATATACAAAAGATACGGTTCCAGAGATGGCTCATTATACAAGAAACCAGATTCGTCGAGGAAAAATCTGCTATGAAGATATGCTGGTGGTGAGTTATTTACGTATTTTACTTGGTGCAATAAAACCAATGTCTGAAATTAGTCATGTGGTAGTAGATGAAGCACAGGATTATAATACACTTCAGTTGCATATTATTCGCACGTTGTATCCAAAGGCTCATTTTACGATATTGGCAGATGCAAATCAGGCGATTCATCCACTTACATCTACTACAGATATGAAGAAGATGGCTGAGATTTTCAGCACGCAGATGGGCATAAAGGAAGTGGTACTTAGTAAGAGTTATCGTTCCACAGCACCTATTAATGAATTTGCATTTGATATCATTGGAATTTATAATCCAGAGTTGTATGTGGATCGTGATGGAAAAGCGCCTGAAATTCGTGTTTGTAAGAATAGAAAAAAAGAAATCATGAATCTGTTAAAAGAGATTCCAGAAGATAAATCTGTAGCTATTTTAACAGCAGATTTGGATAGCGCTCGTTATGTGCAGCAAAAGATGGGGACTATAGTACCCAAAAGCGAGCGTCCAATCCAGTATCTTTTAAAAGCAAATCAGTATTTAGAAGAGAAAATCGTAGTGATGCCGATTATGCTGGCAAAGGGACTAGAATTTGATGTGGTTATTGTTTGGGATGACCGAGATGAGGCATATTGGGAAGAAAATAAGAACTTGAAATACCTCATGTGTACGAGAGCATTGCATGAATTATATTTTATGGCAGAAGAATAAAATAGTAGTGGTAAAGCCTTGATTTTACTGGTTTCCAACTGTTGGTTGGAAAGAAAATACTGCAATTCAACTAATGTTCAATTGTCAAAAATGAACCAAATTGCTAAGATTTTGTTAGTAGCTACGGAACATGTTGATAAGAGAATGTTAGATGAGCAGGAGGAAAGAAACATGATATTAGGAAATAAAATAGCAGAATTAAGAAAAGAAAAAAGCATGACACAGGAAGCACTTGCAAATAAATTGGGTGTGAGTAATCAGGCAGTATCAAAATGGGAGGCAAATCAGAGTTGCCCTGATATTCAGTTGCTTCCACAGATTGCAGATATATTTGGAGTTACATTAGACAGTTTGTTTGATAGAGAAGTTGAGCAGGAAATCTCTTATGTATCTTGTGAGAACCATATGACTGGAGAAACGATTCAGGTAGAGGCAAAAGAGAAGCATGACTTTCCATGGGAAGACGATGGAAAACTTCGAGCAGTTGTTTATATCGGACATAAGCTTGTGCAGGCACAGGATTGCACTGAGACAAGTGAAATCACATTTACCTATAATGGAGCAGCACTTGATATCATCAGTAGTTTTTCTGTGACTTGTGATGATGTAGAAGGAAATGTAACGGCAAATGGCAGTGTGACCTGTGATGTTGTAGGTGGTAATGTAAAGGCAGCTGGAAGTGTTACTTGTGATGAAGTAAATGGTAATGTAGATGCAGGTGGAAATGTTACCTGTGATGAAATAAATGGTAATGTATCAGCTGGTGGAAGCATTATTTGTGATGAATTAAGTGGTGAGATGTCAGCTGGTGGAACCGTAGTATGTGATGGTGTGAAAATTACTTGGAAAGCTGATTAAATAGAATATTCTTATAAAACGAGAAAAATTCATACTTCAATCAGAGGTAACGTTAAATACCATGCCATTACGAGTGGGCATGATACTTATTATAAAGATAAGTATTATGATCCTGAATTTAGAATAATTGAAGGCGAATATGGCTGTGTGCAGAAAGATGATATGAGTGGAGTGGTTGAACAAATAACATGGGCAGATGTGATTATTTTGGCAACTCCGATTTATGCATGGTATTGTGCTGCTCCTATGAAAACGTTGTTAGATCGACATTATGGATTGAACAAATATTATGGCAGTGC
>CAZDAP010000178.1:0-3139 GCA_964503585.1 uncultured Lachnobacterium sp.
TTTTTAATCTTTGGAACAAAGTTACCTTCTTCATCTGCGATGGCTGCTAACTTGTATACACCACCGAAAGAAGGATTATCCTTGGAAGTGATGAGGTTGGTACCTACACCCCATACATTGATTTTTGCGCCCTGTGCTTTTAAGGATTCGATTAAGTATTCATCTAAATCGTTGGAAGCAGAAATGACTGCATCTTCGAATCCAGCCTCGTCCAACATGCGGCGTGCTTCAATAGAAAGATAAGCCAAGTCACCGCTATCGATACGAATACCGTAACTCTTTGGATGGATGCCTTTATCACGAAGTTCGGTAAATACACGAATTGCATTTGGGACACCAGAGTTTAAGGTGTCATATGTATCAACCAAAAGTGTGCAGGCATTTGGATAAAGCTCTGCATAGGTTTTAAATGCAGTATATTCATCTGGGAAACTCATAATCCAGCTGTGGGCATGGGTTCCGAGGATTGGAACATCAAACATCTCGCCTGCTAATACATTGGAGGTACCTTTACATCCAGCAATCATAGCAGCTCTTGCACCATATAAACCAGCATCTGGTCCCTGCGCGCGGCGAAGACCGAATTCCATAACACCATCACCCTGTGCAGCATAGCAAACACGAGCAGCCTTTGTAGCAATCAAACTCTGATGATTTACAATATTTAAAATAGCAGTTTCGATAAGCTGTGCTTCCATGATAGGTGCGATAACCTTAATCATAGGTTCTCTTGGGAACATAACAGTTCCTTCTGGGAATGCATAGATGTCACCTGTAAAACGGAATGTGGACAGGTATTCCAAAAAATCTTCATCGAAAATTCCTAGTCCACGTAAATAATTAATATCGTCTTCATCAAAATGCAGATTTTCAATATACTCAATCACCTGCTGTAATCCAGCAAAGATAGCATAACCACCATCACATGGATTTTTGCGATAAAAAGCATCGAAAACAGCGACATTTTTATTATTTGCCTTGAAATAACCTTGCATCATAGTAAGCTGATAAAGGTCTGTTAATAAGGTAAGATTTGAACTACTCATAAAAAATCCCCTTCCTGTGTATACATAATTTGTATCCCTAATACACCTAATTAAAACTATTTTACCATTTTCGTCAAAATTTACAAGGAAATAATATAATTGTCACATAATTTTTAAACGAAGGTATGAAATTGTAGACAATGAATTTGGCAAATGGTAAAATATTTGTATAATTTGACCTGTTGGAGGATACAGAAGATGAAAGAAAAACTAAAAAATTTAAGCATCCAAAAGAAATTGATGAACAGTTTTGGAACTACCATTGCTATGTTTTTAATCACAGTAGTTATTTTTGTTGTGGGATTGGTATATGTAGGTATTCAGTTTGATGATTTTTATAATTACGCATATCCACTTTCACAAAACACATTGGATTCACGAATGGCTGTGCAAGGTAGTGTAAAATGTGTAGCTGTATCCATGTTGACAGATGATGCTGCGACCATTGAAAAATTTCAGGGTGACGCGGTGGCCTATCTGGAAAGACTCGAAGCAAACTTAGAAGAATTGAAAGATCTGTATAAAGGGGATACAAGCCGTATTGAAGAGACACAAAGTTATGTACAGCAGGCAATTGCATACTATGATGAGATTATAGAATTGCAAAAAGAAGGTAATAAAGAAGCGGCTTTGAGCAAATATATGAATGATTTTGGTCCTATGATGACCAATGTTCAGAATAATTTTAATGATATGGACGAAAACACCACTAGTATTGCAGATACTACCTATCATACAGGAAAACGTGTAGATGCGATTATTATGGTTGTTGCAGTTATTATCAGTGTCGCAGCCCTTGTAGTAACCGTGTATTTGGGAAAAATGATTACAGAGATTATGACAAATCCAATTAAGGAGTTGGAAACTGCAGCCAAAGAAATGGCAGATGGAAGTTTAAATGTAAATATTACCTATGCAAGTGAGGATGAGTTGGGCAGTTTGGCTGTTTCTATGAATGCGATGTGTCATAATATAAATGTAATCGTAAATGATATTGATTATGTTCTGAGTGAACTTTCGGATGGTAACTTTACAGTAGAGTCAAATTGTGCAGAACAGTATGTAGGAGATTATGAACCAGTAATTGCATCCATTCGTTCTATTAGGGACACATTAAATGGTACTTTAAAACAGATTAATGATTCTGCTGATCAAGTTGCGTATGGCTCTGTTCAGTTATCTGAAAGTGCACAGCTTCTTGCAGAAGGTGCTACAGAGCAGGCTGGTGCTGTAGAAGAATTAACCGCTTCGATTATTGATGTAAATGCTATGTCCGATGACAATGCCAAAGGTGCAGAAGCAGCTTACAAGAAAGCCTATGATACAGGAAAAGAAGCAGAGAAGAGCCAAAGTGAGCTTGCAGAACTAACAGAGGCAATGCAGCATATCAATGATACTTCTCTAGAAATTCGTAATATTATTGCTTCCATAGAAGATATCGCTTCTCAAACAAACCTCCTTGCATTGAATGCATCCATTGAGGCTGCAAGAGCGGGAGAAGCAGGAAGAGGATTTGCAGTTGTTGCGGATCAGATTGGTAAACTTGCAGCAGATAGTGCACAAGCAGCGGTGAATACGCGTGAATTAATCGGTAAAAGTATGGAGGAAATTGAAAACGGAAACCGAATTACGGAAAAGACAGTACAGTCGATTCAGGGCATGTTGGTGGCTATGACAGAATTTGCAGAGATTACAAAGCAAGTAAGTGCTACTTCAAATGAACAGGCAGAGATGCTAAAACAGGTAGAAGCTGGTATTGAACAGATTGCTGGTGTTGTACAGAATAACTCTGCATCTGCAGAAGAAACCTCTGCAACAAGTCAGGAATTGTCTTCACAGTCTGAACTTTTGAAACAGCAGGTTGGTCGTTTCCAATTAGCAGATTAGGGCATTATATATTGATAGAACTAGATTTAGTAGCATAGTTTATGAAATGTATTAAAACAAATACATGTATACAAAACAAATACATGTATACAAACCTTGACTTTTTCTTCCAATATGTGTAAAATACCTAAATATATTATAATTAAAGACGATGACGAAGACAGTAATTTCTACATGTAAAGTCACAGCGAGCCGCGTTGGTGTGA
>CAZDAP010000179.1:0-3105 GCA_964503585.1 uncultured Lachnobacterium sp.
ATTCTTCTTTTAAAGATAACATGTTCATTTTGTATACCTCTTTCTTTTTGTGATGATTGAAGTTCCCAACCCAAACAATAATACAAGGGTATTTTAGCATGAGAGGTTTTCTTTTACAACAGGAATGGGGTTATTAGTGGTATGAAATAAATTACTATTTTTTATAAGTATGTCTAATCATATGAGAATAAAAAACACCGTCCAAATTTGGACGATGTCTCTAACTTTTCTTTCGAAAATTTACTGTCTAATATAAATCCCCTGCGATTCGATAAATTCTTCCATATCCTCTAATGCTTGGGTATACCAATCATCGGATTCTGGTTTTCCTGGTTTTTCTTTTGTTTCTAATTCGTTTTCTAAGTTTTTTTCTTTATCGTTCATATTCTCACCCTCATATAATCCTCGTCTTGTATTTTTTCATCTATCACATTTTACATCAACAAAATGTTAAACGCAAGTTAAGGCGTATGTTTTTTACTTTTTTCATTTTTTACCGCCTTAATCCCACATTATTCTACTTATTACATCAAAAAATAACCTCTGCATTTTCATGCAAAGGTTATCTCTCAATTATTTTTAATTAAAACTTCTTACCCAGTTCAAAAGTGAACCTTTGTGTGTATTTACATCTACAGTTCTCTTCATCTCATCTGTCACTGGTCCATTTTTTTCCATCTTTGCTAAGATAGATGCCTGAAGTTCTTCGATGGTCATTTCTTCATAAGGCTTATTTAAATCTAAGGCTTTCTTTTCTTCGGCCTCTGTCTCTACTTTTGCAGTCACTTCTTCCTGCTTTTCAGCAACTTCTTTTACCTCTTCTAACACAGTTTTTTCAACTGGTTCAGAAACTTTGTCCTCTACAGGTTCTTCCTCTACTTCGGCAACAGTTTCCTCTACCACAGTATTTTCTGTTACTTCGGCAACAGTTTCCTCTACCACAGTATTTTCTGTTACTTCTGTGACAGTTTCCTCTACCACAGCATCTGCTATTACCTCTGTAACAGTTTCCTCTGTCACAACATCTTCCACCGCTTCTACGATAGGTTCCTCGACTACAGTATCTTCTACTGGTTTTTCTTCTAATACCACATCTGTAGCATCAAATTCAGCCTCAACAGTATCTGGAATCCAGATTTCACCAGAATTTCCTGCAATTTCAGCAGAGAATCCACCTCCAGAAATGGTGATTTTCTTACCAGATAAAACACCTGTATATGTTCCGTCTGGTGCGCCACCATGCATTGTGCAAGCATTATCGTCATTATTTACCATTACTACAATGGTTGTACCTTCGTAACTTCTAGAGAACGTATATTGTCTCGTTGTCAGATTCTGTTCCTTATAATCACCATAGCTTAAGGCTTTTACCTGCTGACGCATGCTGCCTAATGCAGTGATGAATTTTGTATAAGCATTGTCTTCCATAGCAGAAGTCCAATCTTCATAGACCATCTCTGGACGGAGTGGTGCATCTGCTTCGGAGCCATGTCCCTTTTTGCCTTCAATACCAAATTCAGAACCATAGTAGATAGATGGAACACCTGGTAAAGTATATAACAAAATGTGTACAGGTACAAAGCCCTTTGGTGTAGAAAGCTTTGACATAATACGTTCTACGTCGTGATTGTCTACAAAGTTATACAACTTGAACACACCACCACACATATCATTTAGTCTCTTTACTGTATGCGCAATTTCAAAGAAATTGTGGTCATTATAGCCTGAGAAAAGTGCCTTATGAAGATGATAGTTGGTTACAGAATGTAAGGTATCTGCATTTGCCCAACGAATATAATCTCCATGGATAACTTCGCCCATGAGCCAAAATTCTGGCTTCACCTCATTCGCTACATGACGTAATGCTTTCATGAAATCAAAATCCAATACATCGGCCGCATCCAAACGAATACCATCTACATCAAATTCTTTTACCCAGAAACGAATCACATCACAAATGTAATCCTTTACTTCTGGATTTTTCTGATTTAATTTTACCAATAAATCGTAACCGCCCCAGTTTTCATAGGAAAATCCATCATTGTATGAATTGTTTCCCCAGAAATTTACGTTGCAGTACCAATCCTTATATCTAGAGTTTTCTCTATTTTCCTTTAAGTCTTTAAATGCAAAGAAATCACGGCCTGTATGATTGAATACGCCATCAAAAATAACCTTGATTCCCTGTGCGTGACATTCTGCCACGAAATTTTTCAATGTTTCATTTGTTCCCAAACGACTATCTAATTTTTTATAATCTGTTGTTTCATAACCATGTCCTACTGATTCAAACAATGGTCCAATATAGATTGCATTACAACCTATGTTTTTGATATGAGGAATCCAATCTAAGATTTTGTTTAATCTCTCCACTGGTTCTCCATATGCATTTTGTTTTGGTGCCCCAGTCATACCAAGGGGATAAATATGATAAAATATTGCCTCATCATACCACGCCATAATTTCAAGCCCTCCTAATTGCAGTTTGTGTATTTTTAATAAAAAACACTACTCTATAATACACTATTTATGTGTTTTATACAAGATGTATTAGATTTATCCTATATCACTTTTTTATTTTTGGAAGATAATAGACATGAGTTGTTTTTTATACTATAATTAATCTATATTATTAAAGGAGCCTTTTCCACCACCAAAAACCCATTATTGACGGATAAACGACTCTTTTTAAAAATCGTCTTTTTTCTTGGAGCATTATTATGGATATTCGTATTAAAAAAACACAGACCGCAATAAAAAATGCTTTCATAGAACTTCGTTCCAAAAAAGCACTTGAAAAAATTAGTGTAAAAGAATTATGCGAAATGGCCTGCATCAACAAATCAACCTTTTACTCTCATTATGAAGATATCTATGCACTCTCTGAAGCATTGGAAATTGAGACTGTAAATTCTATTATTCAAAGTATTCCAAGTGACACTGAATACTCATCGGACAATCCAGATGCATTCACCCGTGAGCTCTGCCTTGCCTTTATTTCCCATATAGATAGAATAAATATTCTTTTTTCAGGCAAACAACAGGGACACCTTTGCATTCTTCTTGAAAACGTCACGAAAGAAGCTATTTTCAAAAAATATCCAG
>CAZDAP010000180.1:0-3097 GCA_964503585.1 uncultured Lachnobacterium sp.
TCTTATATTCATAGCTCTACTCCTGTGGATTTTTCTATTATTTTTAAGTATAATATGTATGTATCAAAATGACAAGGAGAAAGAATATGAGACTTCGTAATATTCCTGGAGCTGATGAAATCGTATCTAACAGCCCATTCTGTATACAGGAACCTGCTGCCCAAAAAGGAAACTGGGCCGCTCTTTTTGGAAATGAAAATCCTATCCATATGGAAATCGGTATGGGAAAAGGCCGTTTTATCATGGACCTAGCCAAACTCAATCCAAATATTAATTATATTGGCATCGAGCGTTATACCAGCGTGCTTCTTCGCGCCGTTCAGAAAATAGAAGAAAATCCCCTTCCAAATGTACGCTTTTTATGTATTGATGCCGCAACTTTACCAGAAATATTCGCCGAAGGCGAAGTAAACCGTATTTATTTGAACTTCTCTGATCCATGGCCAAAGGACAGACATGCTCGCCGTCGTTTGACCTCTTCTGACTTTTTGGCACGCTATGATCAGATTCTGGCAAAGAACGGACGTATTGAATTTAAAACGGATAATGTAGATTTGTTTAACTTCTCATTAGAAGAAATCAACAACTCCGATGTATGGCATATCGATGTACATACTTATGATTTACACGAAGACCCAATGTTAAACTTTGGAAACGTGATGACAGAATATGAAGAAAAGTTTTCCAGCAAAGGAAATCCGATTTGCAAATTGATTGCGTCGAGATAAACAAGACACCCTGACTCTTAATCAGGGTGCCATATCTCTTTATTATAAAATAAAAAAGCACCGACCCCGCGAATTATCTCGCAAAATCGATACCTTATAAGTGCACCCTCAGGGGCTCGAACCCTGGACACCCTGATTAAGAGTCAGGTGCTCTACCAACTGAGCTAAGGGTGCATATATATGAAGCGTCTTTGTGACGCAAAAATTATTATATAGCATAAGTATAAGAATTGCAACTATTTTTTTTAAATTTTTTAAATATATTTTATAAAGAAAGGATACAGTATGAAAATTGAAGAACGTTTTTTAAACTATGTATCTTATTGGACTACCTCCGATGAGAATGGAACCACCAATCCTACCAGTGAAAGAGAATTTGCTCTGGCGAGAGTTTTGGAGCAGGAATTAAAAGATATGGGACTTGAAAAAGTTCTTTTGAGCGATACCTGTTATGTATATGGTTTACTTCCTGCTACTCCTGGCATGGAGAACAAGAAAGCCATTGGTCTGATTGCTCACATGGACACAGCCCCAGATTTTTCTGGTGAAAATGTAAAACCACAGATTATTGAAAACTACGATGGGAAGGATGTTCTTTTAAAAGGAAATAATACCTGGTTAAAAGTATCTGATTTCCCTACTCTTAAAATGTTAAAGGGGCACCGCTTAATTACAACCGATGGCACCACTCTTCTTGGTGCTGACGATAAAGCTGGTATCGCTGAAATTATGACTGCTGTAGAAGAAATCAAAAACAGTGATATTCCTCATGGTGATATCTGGATTTGCTTTACTCCAGACGAAGAAGTAGGAATGGGACCAAACAGTTTTGATTTGGATTATTTCAAAGCGGACTATGCATATACAGTAGATGGTGCATATGAAGCAGATATTGCGTATGAAAACTTTAATGCTGCCAGTGCAGAATTCAACATTGCTGGCGTGAGTGTTCATCCTGGCGAAGCCAAAAATATCATGGTAAATGCTGCTCTCATCGCATGCGAAATTGCTATGAATCTTCCAAAACGTGAAACACCAGCCCACACAGAAGACCGTGAAGGATTCTTCCACTTAACAGATATTTTTGGTGATGTTGTTTCTGCAAAACTTTCTTACATTATTCGTGATCATGATAAGAATCTTTTCGAATCAAAACTGAATAAACTTCGTGCTTTAGAAGTAGAAATGAATCAGAAGTACGGTGCAAATACTGTAGAATTAACTATTACACACTCTTACGAAAATATGATTTCTGTTATCGAGAAGAATATGCATGTAGTAGATTTAGCAAAAGATGCTATCTTTGCGGTAGGTCTTGAACCTGTTTCTTTACCTGTACGTGGTGGAACAGATGGCGCTAGACTTTCCTTCATGGGACTACCTTGTCCAAACCTGGGTACTGGCGGATATGGTTTCCATGGACCTTATGAACATGTAAGTATTGATTCCATGGAACGCGTAGTGAAGATTTTGAAAGAGATTGTGTCGAATCCAGTAGATAAGTAATTGAAATAAACTAGCCAAATTTCATGAAAAAAAAGGAGGTTGCATACAAGTATGCACCTCCTTCATTTTTATCCATTCGCATGGCTAAATAGATTTAGTCTATTTCTTAACCTTGTTCAACTGTCTATTCAGTTTTGCAAAATCTTTCTGTGTAACTCCATCCATCATACCCTGAAGCATTGTAATAGGAGCCTGTCCCATCATACCAGCAATTGCTCCAATCATGGAAGCCATTGTCAAATTACCCTGTGCCATAAGCCAGCCTTTTACAATTTTTACACATTCTTCATTTGCAGCTAAATCACCAAATGGATCTTCGATTGAGTAATATCCATCGATTACTTCGATTTCTTCACTATCATCATCATCTGCAATATCATCAAACCAGTTACCTACTGCCATAGCAGCTGCGATATCTGGAAGTGTATAATCAGCATTATGTTCTGCAACACCGTTTAATGTAATGGTATCTTCTACTTCACCTGCTTTTGCAGTGATTGTATTTTCACCATCATTAAGTGCTACATTTTCAAATACTACTGCATGATCAACTGCAGCTTTTGTTTCTACTTCTACACCATTTACTAAGAGAGTTACTTCATCACAGTTTGTGTATACAGTGATATTTCTTTCTTCTGGAGCACGATCAGCAAAACGACGACCAGCTACATAAACCATAGGTTCTGTTGTCCAGTATGCTTTATAGATATAGAATGCATCTTTCTTTAACTTACGGTCATATGTAATAAGACCTTTGTTATTACGACCAACTACACCACCTTCATCACGAGCATCTGCTGCGAAATCGAAGCAGTTCCATACATGTGTACTCCAAAGGTATGGACGTGTTGCAAATGTCTTTA
>CAZDAP010000181.1:0-3072 GCA_964503585.1 uncultured Lachnobacterium sp.
GCAGCAATGTAAGTGTTGATGCAAATGCATGGACTGTTCTCTCTGCAAATGCAGCGGATTATATGTTGCCAACCAGCAATAGTGCATTCTTAACCATGGACGATTTAGCGGGCTTTACCGCAGAGGATTGTCGTATTGCAAGAAATGAATTATATGCGAGATATGGCAGAAGATTCTCAGATGAAACCTTACAGGCTTACTTTGATTCAAAAGACTGGTATATTGGAACGATTGAGCCAGAGGATTTTGATGATACCATTTTAAATGAATATGAAGTTCATAACAGAGATTTAATTGTAGAATATGAGACACAAATGGGATATCGTTAAACTTCATATAAAAACTACAAATAGTTAATGTATTCCCGCTTAAGAAAGAAAATATCGATCTTAAGCGGGTTTTTCTATTCAAAATTAAGGTAACGTTAAGGTTTCGCCTATTGAAAAGAAAGAAAACAGTGTTAAGATAAGTTCATAAAAGAAAACAACTTACAAGAATAATAGGAGCGAACATGGAATATACCATTCTAGTAGCAGATGATGAAAAAGAAATAAGAGAACTACTACGGTTGTATTTAGAAAATGCTGGATACAAAGTTATAGAGGCTGCGGATGGGCAGCAAGCACTGGATATCTTTCGAAGTGAACACATTGATTTGTGTCTTTTAGATATCATGATGCCAAAAATGGATGGATATCATGTTCTTCAGGAACTTCGAAAGGAAAGCAATATTCCAGTGGTGATTTTATCCGCAAAAGATGCAGACTCTGAAAAGATTTTAGGATTAAATCTTGGAGCAGATGACTATATGGCAAAGCCATTTAATCCGCTAGAAGCCATCGCCAGAGTAAACTCCAATATCCGCAGATTTTATTCTTTAGGTACCAGCATACCAACGCAGGAAGTCTTAAAGGTAAAGGACTTGACGCTGGATTTGGATGCTTGTGAACTGAAAAAAGGTGATGAATACATCGACCTTACTTCTGTAGAATACAAAATTATGGAGCTTTTTATGAAGCATCCCGGAAAAGTATTTACCAAGCAGCAGATTTACGAATACGGCTGGGGCGAGGATTTTATCGTGGCAGATAATAACATCATGGTATGCATCAGCAAGTTACGAGATAAATTAGATGAAGATCCATCTGCATACATCAAAACCATTCGTGGTTTGGGATATCGATTAGAAAAGTAGGTTTCGTTATGGGTAAAAAGAAAAGACAAGAAAATTTTCAAATATTCATTATAAGTCGCTTTTTGGTAATGCTGATTTTTGTAGTCATGTGCGAATTTCTGATGTTTTTTGCCATGAGTTATGCCTATTATTTAGGTATGAGCGCATTTCCTAAAACACAATTTGTACTCACCTTAGTGATGTTTGCGATACCGATTGTGCTGGCAGCAGTCTGGTTTTCCAGAATTGTGGCAGAGGAAGTGGAGAAAAATAATAGGCAGGAAGAAGAACTTCGAGAAAAATATGAAAGAGCACGAAATCTGATGCTTTCGGATATTGCTCACGACTTACGAACGCCCATTACTACCATTGGTGGTTATGCAAAGGCGTTAAACGACGGATTGGTTACTTCGGATGAAAAAAGAATGGAGTATTTAGAAGCCATTGAAAATAAAGCCGAGAGAATGAGTGATCTTATCACATTGCTGTTTGATTACGTAAGATTAGATAGTGAGAATTTCTCTTTGAGACTGGAAAAGACGGATGTAACAGAACTGCTACGAAAAAATGCAGCGTTGCTTTATGCAGATGTGGAAGAAAAACACATGGAATTTGAAATTGAACTTCCAGAAGAAGTGCAAATGCTTACATTAGATAAGCTTCAGTTCTCCAGAGTGATAACGAATTTAATTAACAATGCGTTGAAACATAATGAAGCAGGTACCACCATTTTTCTAGAGATGCAGACGCTGAAAGAAGTAATTCGAATCATTATAAAAGATAATGGAACTATGATAGAACCCATGATAGCGGAGCATATTTTCGAACCATTCGTTGTAGCAGATGCTTCCAGAGATTCCAAAGGAGGCAGCGGATTAGGTTTATCGATTGCAAAGAAAATTGTGGAAATGCATGGATGGAACATAGAATTAATACAGGATTTCGAAAGACATGAAAAGTCTTTTGTAATAACAATTAGAAAATAAAGGGAAGGAGGAAATAAATATGTTAGAAGTTTTTGCAGAAATGAATCCAGCTGTATTTGTGTGGTTAGTAGCAGTCATTGTTTTTCTCGGAGTAGAGATTTCAACGGTTACTTTAACATCTATTTGGTTCGCAGCAGGTGCATTGGCTGCTATGTTGGTAGCCATGTTTAACGGAAACATAATTGTACAGGTAATTGCATTCTTAATTGTTGCTTTTGGTCTTTTGTATGCCACAAAACCATGGGCAAAGAAATTTATCGATACAAAGAAGGTAAGTACCAATGCCGATCGTGCCATCGGCGAAAAAATACGCGTATTAGAACGCGTGAGTAATCTTGATCAGACCGGTAGAGCAATTGTTCACGGACAGGAGTGGACAGTACGAACCGAGGATGATAATATAATTATTGAGCAAGGCGAACTTGTTCAAGTATTGCGCATTGCAGGCGTAAAACTCATAGTAGAAAGGGTAGAGGAGGTATAATATGGGCCCATTAATCGTATTATTAATCATTGTTATTATCGCTTTAGTTATTTTAGCGAACTGTATCAAAATCGTACCACAGGCAAACGCTATGGTAGTGGAAAGACTTGGTGTATATTTATCTACATGGAATGTAGGTTTACACATTAAAGTTCCATTTATTGATCGTATTGCAAAGAAAGTAATCTTAAAAGAACAGGTAGTGGATTTCCCACCACAGCCAGTTATTACAAAAGATAACGTAACTATGCAGATCGACACAGTAGTTTACTTCCAGATTACAGATCCAAAACTTTATGCTTACGGTGTTGAAAATCCAATTATGGCGATTGAAAACTTAACAGCAACAACACTTCGTAACGTAATCGGTGACTTGGAATTAGACGAAACACTTACATCTCGTGAAACCATCAACACAAAGATGCGTG
>CAZDAP010000182.1:0-3039 GCA_964503585.1 uncultured Lachnobacterium sp.
CGAACCTTACCGATTGCTTCCACTTCTTCCCCAGCCTTTAATTCTGGCATACCCATATAATTCATCTCTTTCACATAGCAGTCTGTTTCAAAGAGTTGTTCGGATTGACAAATAACTACCTCATTGGTATCTGGACGAAGTTCTTTGACGAAAAGTGGTGTTGGAGCCGTAAGTCCAAGTCCTTTTCGCTGACCTACTGTATAGTGGATAATGCCTTTGTGCTGACCAAGGACATTGCCTTCTACATCCACGAAATCACCTGGTGCAAAGTCCTCGCCCGTTTCTTGTTTAATAAATCCAGCATAGTCACCATCTGGAATAAAACAGATATCCTGACTATCCTGTTTATTGGCAACAGGAAGTTGGATTCGCTGTGCAATTTCACGGATTTCATCCTTCGTATATGCTCCAACTGGCATTAATGTATACTCCAATTGATCCTGTGTCAGGTTATACAGAGCGTATGTTTGATCCTTTTGGGCAGTAACCGAATTCTGGATGGTATAACGTCCATTCTCTAGTTGTTTAATACGCGCATAATGTCCCGTTGCAATATAGTCTGCTCCGATTTCCTTCGCACGTTTTAATAGAGCCTCCCATTTTACATGGCGATTGCAGGCATTACATGGATTTGGGGTACAGCCCCTTTTGTACTCGTCTACGAAATAATTTATTACCGATCTCTGAAAATCAGAGCGGAAATTCATTACATAATAAGGAATATCCAAAAGTTGTGCTACACGACGAGCGTCGTCTACTGCGGAAAGACCACAACAGCCCCCTTCTTCTTCCTGGGTAAACACATCCTCTTCCTGCCAAATCTGCATGGTTACACCAATAACATCATAACCCTGTTCTTTTAATAAATATGCAGCTACTGAAGAATCTACGCCTCCAGATAAGCCTACTACTACCTTTTTCTTCATGGATTAATAATCCTCTTCTTCTTCCTCTTCGTGTTCACTGATGTCAGTTACTGGCTTTTCTAATCCTTCAATTACGATACCATTTTTCTCTGCATAATCCCAAAGAGCCGCATGAATCGCCTCTTCTGCTAAAAGAGAGCAATGTACTTTTACTGGTGGAAGTCCATCAAGAGCATCCATAACTGCTTTGTTTGTTACATGAAGTGCTTCCTGCACAGTTTTTCCTACTACTAACTCTGTAGCCATACTACTGGTTGCAACTGCTGCACCACAGCCAAAGGTTTTAAATTTCGCATCGCGGATAATCTGGTTTTCATCAATATCTAAATAGATACGCATGATGTCTCCACATTTCGCATTTCCTACTGTACCAACACCGCTGGCGTTTTCAATTTCCCCTACATTTCTTGGGTTGTTAAAATGATCCATTACTTTTTCGCTATACATAGTTTTTCTCTCTACTCTTTCTTATTTATTCTGTTTCTTTACAAAATCTTCATATAGTGGTGACATGCCGCGAAGTCTTGCAATAATTTCTGCCAACTTGTCCACTGTGTAATCAATCTCTTCTTTTGTGGTGTCTTCGGATAAGGTTAAACGAAGAGAACCATGGGCAATCTCATGTGGCAAACCGATAGCCAATAATACATGAGATGGATCCAAAGAACCGGAAGTACATGCGGAACCACTGCTGCCACAAATACCAGCCTGATCCAAAAGAATCAGCATTCCTTCCCCTTCAATGAAACGGAAGCAAAAGTTTGCGTTGTTTGGCAAACGATTGGTTTTGTGTCCGTTTAATCTAGCATAAGGTACTTTTTCCAAGACCTGCTGAATTAAATAATCACGCATCTGACTGATGTTTTTTGCTTTTTCTTCCATCGTGGCTGCTGCGATTTCCACTGCTTTTCCCATACCTACAATACCAGGCACATTATGGGTGCCTGCACGACGACGGCGTTCCTGAGCTCCGCCATGAACAAAGGATAAAATTTTTACTCCTTTACGGATATACATTAGCCCAATGCCTTTTGGTCCGTGAATCTTGTGTCCACTAGCAGAAAGCATGTCGATATTCATTTCGTCCACATTAATTGGAATGTGTGCAAATGCCTGTACCGCATCTGTGTGGAAAAGCACACCATATTTTCGGGCAATTGCACCGATTTCTTTTAATGGCTGAATGGTGCCGATTTCGTTGTTGGCAGCCATAACCGAAATTAAAATCGTATCTGGTCGGATTGCTGCTTCTAATTCATCTAATTTCACAACACCATCTTCATCTACATTTACATAAGTTACTTCAAAACCATTTTTTTCTAACCATTGACATGTATGCAAAATGGCATGATGTTCAATGGTTGTTGTAATAATATGTTTTCCTTTTTTTCCATAGGCTTCTGCTGTGGCTTTTAAAGCCCAGTTATCGGACTCACTACCGCCACCTGTGAAATAGATTTCTTCTGGCTTAGCACCAATAAGATGTGCTATATTTTCACGGGCTTCTGTTACAGCTTTTCCTGCAAGATTCGAAAAGCTGTAAAATGCAGATGGGTTTCCATAATATTCTGTAAAATATGGTGTCATTGCATCTACTACTTCTGGATATACTCGTGTAGTTGCTGCATTGTCTAAATAAATCAATTTTTCCATATGAGACCTCTCTATCTATATATTTTTCTGCCAATCTATGAGGTCTTGTAATGTGGTGTTATCCACTACCTCATTTACGGCATCATTGATTTTTTTCCATAGCATAGCCGATACGCAGGCATCTTTTCTGTCACAGTTGGCAGCCCCGTCTTCCACACAGAAAACTGGTGCAATACTGCCTTCGGCAAGACGTAAAATCATGCCAACCGTGTATTCTTTGGGCTCCTTTGTAAGAAGGTAACCACCTTGAGCCCCCCGAATACTTTTTACGTATCCTGCTTTATTAAACATGGCTATGATTTGCTCTAAGTATTTTTCTGATATGTCCTGTCGACCAGCAATCTCCTTTACTCGGATAGGCCCCTGATTCAAATTTATGGCCAAATCAATCATGATGCGTAAGGCATATCTTCCCTTTGTTGAAATTTTCATATTTTCACCTTCATTTTAATTCCTACTG
>CAZDAP010000183.1:0-3037 GCA_964503585.1 uncultured Lachnobacterium sp.
CTATGGAAGAAACAGTACCAAAGGTAAAAGGTGCTGCTGATGTAGAAATCGTTGGTCTTATGGTTTCTTTGAACCGTATGGAAGTAGGTCTTGGCGGAGTTAAGAGCGCATTGGATGAAATCAAAGAAACTTATGGTTTCGATGCACGTGCTATTGTAACTATGGATGAAGTTGTAGAACATTTACACAATCGTGAATGTCAGGGTAGAGTGGTAATTAACGACGAGATTAAAGAAGCGATTGATAAATATTACGAACAGTATGGCTGCAAATAAGAAAAAAAGAAGTTTGTTAAAGTGGGTATGCTTTTTAGCATACCTGCTTTTCCTAGGTTATCTATTATTTTATTCTGTCCGGTTTGGTAGGACAGAGCACGAAGAATATCGATATAATTTGACGATTTTTCAAGAAATTGGCAGATATTATCGGCTGGGTATAAATACGGGAAATTGGCATTTGTTTGTGCTAAATGTATTTGGTAACATCCTTGTATTTATGCCGATTGGTATGTTTTTGCCATCACTGTTTTCAAGATGTAAGAATATATTTTTTACCACGGTTCTTACTTTGGAAATTAGTTTGTGTGTGGAAGTGGCACAACTACTGACGAAAGTTGGTAGTTTTGATGTGGATGATTTACTGTTAAATACCCTAGGTGGTATTTGCGGTTTTTTGATTTATACGGTGTATTCTTGGTTGAAGCGCCTGGTACGCAAAAAATAGAGTGAAAAATAAAATTACAGAGAATAATTAGAATTAGAAAGTAGGAAGATACGTGAAGAGAAGAAGAGGAAAATCATCCTATAAATTTACAGAAAAAACCCATTCAAAAAGAGCTATGATTTCTGCGGGGATTGCAGGGGTTAGTTTGCTGATGTATTTGATTTTCATCTACTTATCCTATAAAGTTGGTGGGAATTTATCTGCTTATTATGGTAGTTTCGGATTTCTTGCTATGATAGCGGCACTAGTAGCCTTGGGGATGTCAGTAACGACCTTGAAGGAAGAGGATTCTTTCACGTTATTTCCGAAATTAGCACTTGGGACTTCTGTCTTATCCACCATATGTTGGGTGGGAACTTATATTTCAGGTTTTATGAGAGGATAATATGAAATATTTAGAATTGATCAAAGAAAGTAATGAAGAATTAAAAGAGCGTTACGAACTGGTGACGGAGCGTGTGGCAGAGATTGCTGCTAATGCAAAAGATGCTGGTAAGTACGCAGATTATTTTGAAAAAACAGCACAGTATTTGATGCTTTTAAATACAGTGATGCAGCATGCATTAAAGGATGAAATCCGAGGCATGGAAGAAGAAAAGGCGGCAGACTTAAATCATAAACTTTTTCAGGACATTCAAGGTGAGGCTTATGAAACCTGCTATGCAAATCCAGCTTATGCGGTAGCACAACTCGGCAACGAGGCAGGACAGATTTTGTCTATGCTTTATAT
The DNA here is from genome assembly GCA_964503585.1 of uncultured Lachnobacterium sp. Classification (GTDB taxonomy): domain Bacteria; phylum Bacillota; class Clostridia; order Lachnospirales; family Lachnospiraceae; genus Roseburia. The sequence continues at coordinate 1,454 of CAZDAP010000183.1, forward strand.
GGAAATTTACAGATGCCGTAGAACTGCTGTAGAAGGTAACTTGCAGGAAGTTTGCATCTATAGTGAATTATTTATGGAAGTGTATGGCTATTTCTGTGCAGAAGAAGTAGAGATGGATTGGGTAAAAGATACGGTACAGTCCTTTATGCACGATTATACAGAAGTATTTGAAGAAGATTATGTATGCCGTATGGTAAATCCAGATTACGATTATTATGAAGATATCGTTATGAACGCAGATTTATCCAATACTGCATATTTGTATCGTTATGGCAGATATGTTGGTGAAAATGAAATCGGCATTGCGAAGTTTTTAAACACTTTCTCAGATGAAGAAATTCAGGCGATGGCAGATACCTATACAGAAGGTTATCGTATGGGCTTTATTGCGACTCAAAAAGATTTGAGTAAGAAAACTATTGCAGAAGTGCGTTATCCAATGGGCTTTGAACGTATGGTTCGTGCAGCAGTGAAGAATTTTGAAAAAATGAATCTTCGCTGTGTGCTTCGTCCATTTGGTACACAACCAAACAAACAGGCTGATTATGACCACAAAGAAGACCGTGGTCTCTGGATGAATAAATCACATGTAGAAAGAGATTTGGAGGCTGTTCGCGCGGCGTTTGAAAAATACAAAACACAGGCAGCAGGTTATGCGGGACCAGCGGTAATTGAAGTATTTGGTGAGACTCCATTTTCACCAGAAAACAAAGAAGAAAATGTAAAACTGGATGAAAAACAGCAAAAATTATTGATTTACTATCGTAATGAATTTAGTCAGGTTATGAATCAGTATATCAAGGGTGAAGAAAGAAGTTTCACTATCATCGCATATCCAGTTCCAGAAATTGGAGAACAGTTTGAGGAAATTTTTGCCGAAACAGTAAAATTAAACACATTGGATTATGTGCTTTATCGTGACATGCAGCAGAAGATTATTGATGTCTTGGATCAGGCAGAAAAGGTACACATTTTAGGTACAAATGGCAATAAGACAGACCTTTATGTGTCCATTTATCCTTTGGAAAATCCAGAGAAAGAAACTGCTTTTGAAAACTGTGTGGCAGACGTAAATATTCCAGTTGGTGAAGTATTTACCTCTCCTGTACTAAAAGGAACTACAGGTAAACTTCATGTGAGTCAGGTATATCTCCATGAATATAATTTCTTGAATCTCGAAATTGACTTCGTAGATGGAATGATTGACAAATATACTTGTACCAATTTTGATAAGGAAGAAGAAAATCAGAAATATGTACAGGAAAATGTATTGTACCGTCATGAAACCTTACCTATGGGTGAATTTGCTATCGGTACAAATACCACTGCTTATAAGATGGCTCGTGAATACGATATCGCAGCAAAACTGCCTATTCTTATCGCAGAAAAAACTGGCCCACACTTTGCAGTAGGTGATACCTGTTATAAATATGATGAGGACAATATCACTTACAACCCAGATGGAAAAGCGATTGTGGCAAGAGATAATGAAGTATCTCTTTTGAGAAAAGAAGATATTTCTAAGGCTTATTATAACTGTCACACAGATATTACGATTCCATATGATGAATTGGGACGTATTAC
>CAZDAP010000184.1:0-3008 GCA_964503585.1 uncultured Lachnobacterium sp.
AATATCCTCTGGAATCTCCAATCGTAACTCATCAATCGTAGGAATTTTATAATCGGATAAAGGAGATAAGTATTCATGCATAGAATGTGCTAATCCATACCAATCTAAAATTCTTGCAAGAAATGCAATGGTAGATTTTTTGTATTTACATTTCGAGAGAACATATTCCGTAACTTCATCCGAATAATCATCCACGAAGTCATGGATATAAGAGATGAATTCTCGTTTATTAATATTCGGAATCTTATAATAGTTCTGAAGAATCTCCAGAGCCTCAATGACTGGAATGGTTTTTTCATTTAGTTCAATCTCTGTTCGATGAACCTCAATATTTCCGATTTTCTTTTTATTTTCGGATAATTTGTTGGAAATGAAAGAAAGTCTCTTTTCGAATCCAGTAGCAATTCCTTTTTCGATAAATAAGCCTTCTCCGACTAAAGCACCAGAATTGTCAGAGATATAATAATCTACAATGGTCTCATCACTAATAGGGACAATATCATCGTGATCCATCATAGGACGATAGTAGAGTCCTTTTGCTAAATGAACTAGTTGGTTTTGCTTCACCATACGTTCTAAGGCTTTATAATAAATGGCTTCTGGAAAGTCGGAGAATTTTTCTTTTTTCAGTTCATGGGCAACAAAAATTTGGTTGCATGGCAGTTCTAATATTTCGTTTCGAATCACTTCTGTATATCCACTCATGTAAATATATCCTCCTTATTCCGTAAATTATTTTTCTATACGATAATTATAGAGAGTAAAGATTAAAATGTCAAATAAAATTAAAATTTACTTGACGAATATTGGGGTAAATATGGTAAGTGCTGGAAGGTGAGAATTGAAGCAATGATATCTCTTGAATTGAAAAGGGTAGAAGGAGATGATATAATCTAAGAATCTTTATAAACAGAAGGAGATTCTATGGTACTTGGTATTTTAGCCCACGTAGATGCGGGAAAGACAACTTTATCAGAAGCACTGTTATATGAGACAGGAAAAATCCGTGCATTGGGACGTGTGGACCATCAGGATGCCTATTTGGATACGGATTCGCAGGAACGAGAACGAGGGATTACTATTTTCTCAAAACAAGCACAATTGGATAGTGATGGTGTAAAAATCACACTTTTAGATACTCCAGGACATGTGGATTTTTCTGCAGAAATGGAAAGAACTTTGCAAGTTCTGGACTATGCGATTTTAGTTATCAGTGGCACAGATGGGGTACAGGGACATACTAGAACCTTATGGCGACTTCTAAGTCATTATCAGATTCCGACCTTTATTTTTGTGAATAAAATGGATCTGGCAGGTGCAGAAAAAGAACGACTTCAAAAGCAGTTGAAAAGTCGGTTGGCAGATGGATGTGTGGACTTTACAGAAATGGATTACGAAGATATTGCGGTATGCAGTGATGAGTTACTGGATTACTATATGGAGCATGATAGTTTGACAGAAGTGCAGATTGCAGAAGCGATAAATAACCGTTTGTTGTATCCATGTTTCTATGGTTCTGCACTTAAATTAGAAGGTGTGAAAGAACTTTTAGAAAGCATCAAAACATATGCAAAGGGTAGTTATGAAAGAAGTCTTTTGGTAGAAGAAAGTAAAAGAGTTGGCAAGGAAGATTTAGGGGCACTCGTCTACAAAATCGGGCGTGACGCCCGAGGGGTTCGTCTCACACATCTAAAAGTAACTAGTGGTGTTTTAAAAGTAAAAGATAAAGTCAGTTACAATGGATTAGAAGAAAAAATTGATCAGATTCGTATCTATTCTGGAGATAAATATGAAGCAGTAGATGTGGTGCAGACAGGAGAAATTTGTGCTGTAACTGGATTAGACCAGACTTATCCAGGTATGGGACTAGGAGCAAATACCACCAAAACTATGCCAATTTTAGAGCCAGTTTTGAATTATCAGATTATTGTTCCGCAGGGAGTAAATCCTGTGGAACTGATGAAGAGTTTGAAACAATTAGAGGAAGAAGACCCACAGCTAAATATATTGTGGAATGAGCAGTTACAGGAAATTCATGCGCAGCTCATGGGACAGGTGCAGATGGAAGTCTTGGGACGTGTGATATTAGATCGCTTTGGAGTAAGAGTGACATTTGGACCAGGCAATATTGTGTACAAAGAAACCATTGCAAAGCCTGTAGAAGGTGTGGGGCATTTTGAACCATTGCGCCATTATGCGGAGGCACATCTATGGATGGAGCCAGGAGAACCTGGTAGTGGCATCAGTGTTTTTTCTAACTGTAGTGAAGATGTGTTGGATTTGAATTGGCAAAGGCTGATTACCACCCATATTTTAGAGCGCGAACATCCGGGCGTGCTTACTGGTTCTGCCATTACAGATATTAAATTTACCATTGTAACGGGGCGTGCGCATTTGAAGCATACAGAGGGTGGCGATTTTAGACAGGCTACTTATCGAGCCATTCGACAGGGATTAAAGTCCACAGAGAGCGTGTTATTGGAGCCATATTATGGATTCACATTGGAAGTACCAGTGGATGCCATCGGTCGTGCTATGACGGACATTCGAAATCGTTTTGGAAAACACGACTCACCAGAATATATTTCCAGAGAGGATGGAGACGTGGCAGTGCTTACAGGTACAGCTCCAGTTTCTACCATGCAGGATTACATGACGGAAGTCCATTCTTATACCAAAGGCACAGGTCGTCTATCTTTAGAATTAAAAGGTTATGATGTGTGTCATAATAGTGCGGAAGTGGTAGAACGAATTGGGTACGATAGCGAAGAAGATACTGCAAATCCAACCGGCAGCGTATTTTGTGCTCATGGTGCAGGTTTTGTAGTGCCTTGGAATGAAGTGCCGGATTATATGCATTTAGAATATGCTTGCGATAGTGAAGGACATGTGACACAAAAAGGTGGATTGTCCTATGATTTAGAGCAACAGGCGGAGGAACTTCGAGAATTGGCAGAACGTCGTGAAGCTGACCGCTTAGCAAAAACAGCCAGTGCTTCTAGTTGGGA
>CAZDAP010000185.1:0-3003 GCA_964503585.1 uncultured Lachnobacterium sp.
AAATCTTAGAGTAGAAAAAATAGTGACATTTGAAATGGTGTTTGATATAATAATGCCGAAATGTGTGTGGCATAGTAGAGGTGATGAATATGACGTTAGAAGAAGCTTTAAAAGAGATCGAGAGATTGAATTATATCATCGAAGATCAGGAAAAAGAAATTGAAAAATTGAAACAGAAAAAGAATGCTGGTAGAAAGCCAAACAATGAAAAATGGCAGGCATCTTATAATGCATTTGTGACTTTATATGAACAGGGGATGTCTATGGCAGAAATCGTAGAGCAGTCTGAATGCAGTCGTAGAACATGTTATCGTTACAAAACTTATTATGATAACATGAAGAAAAAAGGTCTTATATAATGATAAGATAAAATTTAAAAAAAGGAGAAGGAGTTTATGAAGAAAAGAGAGGTAAATTTCGCAGAGATGAAAGCCATCAAAGATGGTTATATTCCTGCACCTTACGAACTGGAAGAAGGAGAATCTATTAATGATTTTTACTTAGAACCAGTATTATTTGAAAATGAAAACGGACCTACTATTGGTGTAACCACCTGTGGTGTTATTGTAAAGGATGGTCTGTTCTTCAAAGATATGGACAATTCGGGGGAACTTGCTCCATACAAAGATTGGAGATTAGACAACGAGACACGTGCAAAAGATATGGTAGCACATTTGCCATTGAAGCAGCAGGCAGGTCTTGTGCTGAATACCTTGTGGAATACTCCACTTTCTATGACAAAAGAAGCAGCAGTAGATGAAAATGGTGATATTGTTCCAGCAAAGATTTTTAAACGCTATGATCCTACAGAACCAGAACCAAAATCAATTCTTCCAGGTGTATCGATGCGCTGTGATGATTCCGATATTTTAGAACGCAAATTGACCGCTGGTGTATATCGTGGTGATATGCGTGCTACAGCGGGACTTAGTGCAATGTACCACAACCTTGGTACACAGTATGTGGAATATGAAGCTTGTCAGGGTGGCGTAGCTATACCATACTCTATGCACACCAATCCAATCAATATTGGCTACCCAGATTTCCTCGGTGTAGGTGCAGCGGTTATGGGTGATGGCAACTTCGATTTGATTTATAACATGGCTGATACAGACCGAAAGATGATGAAGGCTGCTGGACAAAATATTATGTATGGTCCACAGGTAGATATTGCAACAGATCCACGTTGGCCACGTAATAGCGGAACTTATGGTGAAAGACCAGAGGTTACATCAGGTATCATCAAAGAATTAGTTCGTGGTTACCAGAATGGTGAAGATGGATTAAATGAAGGTTCTGTTGTGTTAACAGTAAAACATTTCCCAGGAGATGGACCAGCAGAAAACGGTTTTGAACCACATATGCCAATTGGACAGTGGAGACTTTATCCTACAGAAGGTTCTATGGAAAAATATCATTTACCACCATTCCAGGCAGCATTTGATATGAAAGCATCTTCTATCATGCCTGATTATTCCAGAGTAGGAACAGATGGACGTGGTAAGCCACAGTATTATAGAGGAAAGTTAACTTCTACAGAAGAAGTAGGCTCTACATATAGTAAAGAACTTATTACAGATTTGGCACGTGATACGATGGGATTCGATGGTTATGTTAACTCAGATTCTGGTATTACAACCGTTCAGATTTATGGTGTAGAGGATTTGACGATTCCACAGCGTTATGCAAAAGCAATATCCGCTGGTACTGACGTTATTGGAGGAAATTCTGATGCGGAAAATATCGTAAAGGCTGTAGAAGAAGGCTACCTTCCAAAAGAAGATTTGGATCGAGCAAATTATCGTAGATTATTAAGTCTTTTCCAGGTTGGTCGTGTGGACAATCCATATTTAGATCCAGACCATGCAGATAAAGTACGTGAAGAAAATTTCGAAGGCGCAAAGAAAGCCGCATATGTTGCGAACCAGAAGGCGGTTGTATTAGCGAAAAATCATGATAATGTACTTCCAATGGAAAAAGGCAAAAAAGTATATATCGAATGTTTCAAAGGTATTGACCCAGGTGCAGCCATAGCACAGTCTATGGGCGCAGGTGTTGCAGGTGGAGATGACAACGAAATACTCCGTAAACAGATTGCAGCATTATTTGAAGCAAAAGGATATGTGATTGTAGAGAATCCAGAAGAAGCGGATTATGCATATCTTCATGTATGGCCATGTAGTAATGGTATGGTATTCTACCAGTATGCAATGCCAGTTATTGAAATGGTGGACAATCAGTTGTTCGAAGCTCGTGAAGCAAATAAGAGCCAGAAGAAGACTGGTGAAATGGTATCCATCACTACATTAAAGGATGTAGATAAGATTAAGACTATTTCGGAAAATGTTCATGCAAACGGCGGTAAAGTAGTCGCTACCTGTGTTGTATGTAACCCATGGCTTTTAGATAAATTAGAACCTTATGTGGATGGACTTACATTCCAGTATACCATTAGCCCTGTTGCTATGGGCAATGCACTTGGTGCTCAGGTGGATGTGTTATCTGGTGATTATAATCCAACAGGTAAGATGAGTTTAACTATGGTTTCTTGTATGGATGTAATCGAAATCACAGAAAAAGAAATCGATGGAGTAATGCGTGAAGTTTGTGCATCTCCAAACGACGTACCTGGTTATGACAAGGATCAGTACATTGACCCAGAGATTCTTGCAAAAGTAAAAGGTGGTAGTTATGCATACTATGATGAAGATGGTAACTACTATCGTTCTGGATTTGGTTTAAGTTACAAATAAAATATATAAACCGATTTTGAGGACGTTAATATTATCTTTATCAACTATATGGATTTTGAAGAAATAAAGGCTGTGTACCCAAAGATGATTATTGCAAGAACGAGGCATCCGAAATACACATATGAAGGAATTGAAGTGTACGATATTGCAGAGTGGTTGCTAAAAGATATTTAAACGATTAGTGTGAAAAAGTATTTACAGAAAAATCTCAAGGAAGAAAATTTCTTGGGATTTTTTTGTTTTAACAAAA
>CAZDAP010000186.1:0-2990 GCA_964503585.1 uncultured Lachnobacterium sp.
TAACATATGCCATAATTTTGTTCCTCCTTATAAAATAATGATCATTATTAAGTCCGATAGACTTATTGCTATTTTAGTACAATTTGTGGAAAAGTGCAAGCAATTAGATTCAATTTGTTAATTTGTTGACAAGAAATTTCTTCCTATACTATAATAAAGTGATAAATTTTGGAGAGAAAAAAATGAAAACAAAGCTTTATAACATAGATGTAAATAATATAGATTCTGCCAAGATGCAGGAAGCAGGAGATTTAATAGCAGCAGGTGAATTGGTTGCATTTCCTACGGAGACCGTATATGGTCTAGGTGGAGATGCACTTCATCCAGACGCCGCGAAGAAGATATATGAGGCCAAGGGAAGACCTTCGGATAATCCGCTGATTATTCATATTGCAGAGGTTGCTGATTTGGATCGTGTGGGAAAAGATGTTCCACCAGAAGCAAAAAAATTAGCAGAAGCATTCTGGCCAGGTCCACTAACGATGATTGTGTGGAAAAAGGACGAGGTGCCTTTTGCTACAACAGGTGGATTAAATACTGTTGCGGTTCGTATGCCAGACCATCCAGTTGCGTTAGAACTGATTCGAAAAAGCGGAAAACTTATTGCTGCTCCTAGTGCGAACACATCAGGACGTCCAAGTCCAACAGAGGCATCTCATGTAATGGGGGATTTAGAAGGACGTATTGCTATGGTATTAGATGGAGGGGCAGTAGGTATTGGAATTGAATCTACGATTATTGACTTAACAGAACCTGTCCCAATGATTTTACGTCCGGGATATATTACTCCAGAAATGCTTTCCGAGGTGTTGGGAAAAGAAGTTATTATTGATCCAGGTATTATTGCTGCGGATGACACTACGAAACCAAAGGCGCCAGGTATGAAATATAAGCATTATGCCCCAAAGGCAGATATGGTTATTGTGGATGGTGAGCAGCAGGCAGTAGTAGAAAAGATTAATGAACTGACCAAAGAGGCCCATGAAACAGGGAAAAAAGTAGCGGTTATCGCAACAGAAGAAACAAAAGAAAATTATTCGGCAGACGTAGTGTTGAATATTGGTGCTCGCGAAGATGAAGATTCTATCGCAAGACATATGTATAAGATACTAAGAGATTGTGATAAACTAGAGGTGGAAGTAATTTTTTCAGAAAGTTTCAAAACCCCTAGAATTGGACAGGCTATCATGAATCGTTTGTTAAAGGCTGCGGCGCATCAGGTGATTCATTTGTAAAGCTGGGAGGTACGCATGGAAAAATTAGAAAGAATTATTTTTGTTGGCCGTTCGGGAACCTGTAGGGAACCAATGGCAATGGGAATATTACAGGATATATCATTAAAAGACGAAGTGGAAATACTCGCGAGAGGGTTAGTTGTCTCTTTTCCAGAGCCTATGAATGGGAAAGCGGAAGCAGTACTGATTGGGAATGGAATAAATTTGGAGAACTTTACCTCAAAACAGTTAAGCAACGAGGATATTACACAGAATACCCTGATATTTACCATGGATCGAAAACAAAGAGATAAGGTTTTGGAAAACTTTGAGAATACGCATATTGAAAATGTATATGCCCTCACAGACTTTGTGGGTGAAGAGTTAGAGATTTTAGATCCTTATGGGGGAAGTCTGCAGTCCTATGGACTATGCTATGAAAGTTTACGTAAATCTATAAAGAAGTTAGTAAAAATATTAAATTAATGGAAAAGATAACTACTCAAGATAAAAAAAGTGTCTTGAGTAGTTTTTTTTTCTGAAATTTAGTAACAATTTTCCATAAATGTGTACAAAAATTACAATTTGTCGAATTGAATTTATAGACAAATTACGTAAAAATGATATAATAATATATAACTTTGTCTGTATAAAAGGGAATTATATGAAAAAGGTAAATAATAAAGAAATCGTAGAATCTTTTTCCATGGTGTTACAGTTTGGAATCAACATGCTGGTTCCAATCGGTATGTGCGTTGCCTTGGGAGTTTGGATTGGTGATAAATATGATATGGATTGGATTGTAATTCCTTTATTTTTCGTAGGTGCGTTAGCAGGTTATAACAGTATTTTTAAAATGGTAAAAAAATATCTGAAGAATAAGGGTACAGGTACAAAGAAGGAGAACGATGTTAAAAAGAATTAACCCCTCGCTACCAGGTCTTGTAGTGGGAATTGTAATATATGGTTTTATTATCCAGTTTACTGGAGTATGGTTTGTAGAAGATAAACTTGGTTATTCCATTGGTCTTTGGTATGGAATAGCAATCGCCATAGGGATGGGTGTAAACCTTGCGATGGTTATCTATGATTCGGTAACGCTCTATGGAGAAGACAATGCCAATAAACGGGTAGTAGCAGTATCTTTGCTACGCTACATAGTAGTAGCAGTCCTGTTTTTTATATTGGGCTATTTTGAATTCGGTAATTTGTTTACCGCCATTTTAGGAGTGTTTGGGCTGAAATTTTCAGCTTATATGCAGCCATTTCTAAATAAGCTTGTCGACAAATTGTTGGGAAGACGTGATGCAGCTTCCAATGATGAAAATAGTGAAAATAAGGAGAAGGAGGTGACTGTGTGAATCAAGCGATTTTAGTGTCGTCATCAGAGAACATTGATTTTATGATTCATGGAATTATTCCAGTTGAATTCATGGGGACAACCGTTTGGATTACGACATCCCACGCCTGCATTTTAATTGTCATGGCGATTATGATTGTGTTTGCATTTATTGCAAATCGCAAGTTGAAAAAAGCCACAGAAGTTCCAGATGCATTCCAGAATGTAATCGAACTTATCGTGGAACTTTTAGAAGGTATGGTTCAGGGTACAATGGGCAAATGGGCTCCTGGATTTGTGAACTACATCGGAACGATTTTTATTTTTATTCTGATTAGTAATATATCCGGTTTACTTGGACTTCGACCACCTACAGCAGACTTTGGTACAACGCTTTGCCTTGGTCTGATTACGTTTAGTCTGATTCACATCAATAC
>CAZDAP010000187.1:0-2978 GCA_964503585.1 uncultured Lachnobacterium sp.
CTAATTCTTTGCTTGTTGTAATCAAAATTGCAGATGCAAGTTCGTCGTGTTCTGCCTGGGAAAGTAAATCCGCTGCAACAAATCTTGGATTTGCTGTTTCATCTGCTAATACAAGGATTTCACTTGGTCCAGCAATGGAATCAATGCTTACGTAACCAAATACTGCCTTTTTTGCTAAGGCTACATAAATATTACCAGGGCCTACTATTTTATCTACCTTTGGAATACTTTCTGTACCAAATGCCATGGCTGCTACAGCCTGTGCTCCGCCTACTTTATAGATTTCATCTACACCAGCTTCTTTTGCAGCAACAAGTGTAGTTGCATATACTTTTCCATCCTTTCCTGGTGGTGTTGTCATAATGATTTTACGAACACCAGCTACCTTTGCTGGCATAACATTCATAAGTACAGAAGATGGATACACTGCTTTTCCACCTGGTACATAAACACCAGCTACATCAAGTGGTGTCACCTTCTGACCAAGAATAATACCTTCTTCCGAAGTAAACCATGAATTCTGAAGTTGTTTTGCATGGTATTTTTCGATATTCGCTTTTGACTTGCGAATGATTTCCAGCAGTTTTGTATCTACCTGTGCATAGGCTTCTGCAATTTCTTCTTCTGTAACAAGAATAGAGTCAGCATCTATCTTTGCACCATCAAATTTTTCTGTATATTCGAAAAGAGCTGCGTCTTTTCTTTCTCGAACATTATTTACGATTTCATTTACTCTGCCTTCAAATTCACCATAGTGATTTGGACTACGTTTCAATAAACTTTCTAATAAATCGTTCTTTGTTTCTTTGTTTAATGCCAGTATTCTCATATTAAAACCTCTTTATAATACGTTCTTTAATTCTCGAATCAACTTTGTAATTCTTTCATTTTCCATTTTCATGCTCACTTCGTTTACAACCATGCGGGCAGATAATGGACAAACCTCTTCTAAAACATCTAATCCGTTTTCTCTTAATGTTGCTCCTGTCTCAACAATATCGCAAATAACATCGGATAATCCTACAATAGGAGCCAATTCAATGGAACCATTCAGTTTAATAATTTCAACCGTCTGATGTTTTTTATTATAGAAATAGTCTTTTGCAATCTGTGGATATTTGGTAGCAACACGAATCTGTTCCTGATGCTGTAACAGTTCTTTCGCTGACTCAGGTCCACAAATACACATTCTACAGTTTCCAAAACCTAAATCTAAAACTTCATAGATATTTCTTCCTTCTTCCAATATCGTATCTTTTCCAACGATACCTATATCCGCAGCACCATGCTCTACATAGGTAGGCACATCTGGTCCTTTTGATAAGAAGAAACGCAATTTCAAATCTTCATTTACAAAAATAAGTTTTCTTGTATGTGGGTCAAATATTTCCTCACATGTAATTCCTATCTGTTCAAAAATCTGAAGCGTTTTCTTTGCTAATCTTCCTTTTCCTAAGGCAAAAGTTAAGTATCTATCTTCTTCCACTGATTTCTTTGCAGAAACCGCAGTAAGAAGTTGATCCACTACAAAAGCAAAACCGATAGCTGGTGCGTCTTTATCAAAGTTACTCAGCAGGGTATCGTAACGACCACCCTTTACGATTGGCTCACCTAAACCATATGTGTATCCCGCAAAAATGATACCTGTATAGTATTCATAGTTACTAATCATACCAAGATCAAAGGATATATGATTTTTGATATTTCTTTCCTGAACATTTTTATTCAGTTCCATTAAAGAATCAATAGCATCTGCTACTTTTGGATAATCTTCTGCCCATTTTTTCGCGTTTTCCAAATCTTCATCTGTAATATCAAAATCAGCCAAAAGTAAAAATAACTGTTTCAATCTACTTTCTACATCCAATTCCTCTACGAATGCTTCCACACCAAGAAAATTCTTGTTATCTAATAAAGTATGCAATCTGTTTGCATGTTTTCTTCTAAGCTCTGCCGCATCCAATAAAGCATCAAAAAATCCTGCATGACCTACGGAAATCTGGAAATTTTCCATGCCAATGGCTTTTAAAGAATCTACAACCATTGCCAGCATCTGTGCATCTGCTTCCGCTGAACCATCACCAATAAATTCTACACCACACTGTGTATTTTCTTTTAAACGTCCCTGATAATTCGAAGCATTGGTAAATGTATTCCCCATGTAACAAAGCTTTACTGGCTCTGTTTCTGGTTCAAAATACTTAGCCGCACATCTTGCAATCGATGGTGTAAAGTCTGGACGAAGCACCACGGTATTTCCTTCTGTATCAAAGAATTTAAACAAATCTTTGGAAGGTGTTGTGCCAATCTGATTACTAAATACATCAAAATATTCAAAGGTAGGTGTTTGGATATCCAAACATCCATAATTCTCAAATACCTGATGTAATTTATCCTGTATATCTAATTTTTTCTTATAATCATCATTATAGAGGTCTCTCACACCGTCTGGTGTATGTAATAACTTATTCTTCATATAACCCTCACTTTAGTATAGTAGTACGTTATTATAATTACAAATTATTATAAAAGAACAGGATACCCATGTCAACGTGGGTATCCATGCCTTTTTGTTATATATATTATTCTCTAAGTTCTAAATCCATTTGTAAAGCTTCCAAATATGGAATAAACACACCAGGAGTTTCATTTAAGAAAAATCGTTCATCTAGTTCCTCATATTTAAAACTCTTTCTACCGCCTTCAAGTTTACGATTCCAAAACTTTAAAAGTTCTTCAAATCGCATATAATAAAACTCATTTCTATGGGTGAAAGAGATTAAAATAAATGCTACACCATCCTGCTTTTCAAAGTTGCGCATAAACTCTACTTGATGTTCATGTATATTTGCTAAAGGAAAAGTATCTGTATGACATTCCTTTGCATCAAAACACACTGGAACTCCCTGCACCACACCTATGTAATCTACCGTACTCTTTTGATCAAAATATGCCAAAGTAATATGTCTGGTAGTTTT
>CAZDAP010000188.1:0-2933 GCA_964503585.1 uncultured Lachnobacterium sp.
CATTGTGTATTTTTTACCAAAAAATCTGTATAGACACAATATGAGGATATGAAATATGAACTTAAGAATCTATGTCTTGACTCACAAACAGTTTGATGTTACAGAAGATACCATGTATCAACCATTACACGTAGGACATATAAATACAGAGGATTTGGGATATCCTGGTGACGATACGGGAGAGAATATTTCTCACTTGAATTGTTATTACAGTGAATTGACAGGTCATTATTGGCTTTGGAAAAACTGTTGTGATGTGGATTATATCGGCACCTGTCATTATCGAAGATTTTTGATTAATGAGCAGGAAAAAGTACTATCAAAAAGCGAATACGAGAGTTTGCTGAAAGACTATGATTTGGTTACTACGAAGCGGGTGATTCTTAACAACTCGTATCATTATGGATTTTCTGCAAATCATAACATAAAAGCACTTGACTGTACGGGTGAAGTAATCCGTGATTTGTATCCAGAATATTATGATACATTTATTACCTTGGTACATCAAAATGAAACATATTTTGGAAATATGTTTGTGACAAGCAAACCATTATTTGACCAGTATTGTGAGTGGTTGTTTACCATTTTTGCAGAGGTAGAAAACCGTATTGATTTAGACACGGATGAGGACGCGTATCATAAACGAGTGTTAGGTTTTATATCCGAGTTTTTACTTTTGGTATGGGTACGAGTAAATCAGTTGAAGGTTTATGAGTGCAAAGTCGGTATGCTGGGGGAAAAGGCAGAGACTAGAGAGTTAAAAGAGAACTTAGCAGAGTATTTCCGTAATAAGGACATCGATGGTGCCATGCAGTATTTTATGCAGGTGAAAACGGCACGTCCAGATGTGATGATGGAGGCTTCCGATGTGACAGGAGAACTTCGTCTTTGTATGCAGATGATTGCCACGGCGGGTAAGGAACAGGCTGTGTATGGAAACAGCTTTCTAGATAGAGAAAATGAGTTTCGTCGATTAATCGCACTGTTTTCTGAGATTAACAATGTGACATATCGTAAGCATAGAGGTACTATGACAGAAGCAGATGCCTTGTTTTTGAAGGAGGCGCAGGTTTCGGAAGTGGCACTTGAGGTAGCGGAGGCTGTGTATGAAGCAGTGACGAAATCTGTAGAGGATGCACCAGAGTTTTTCGGACATAGAAATTATAAGGAATAGAGAGTAAGAGGAATAAAATATGACATATGCTGATATTCGAAAAAATGAAGAAGTAAAAGCATTACTGAAGAAAGGGAATGAGAATTTGAGAGTATTAGGTTTTACCGATCATTCGGAAGCCCATACATCTCTCGTAGCGGATCGTGCAGCTATGATTTTGGAAAAGTTTGGATATAGTGAGCATGAGCAGGATTTGGCTAGAATCGCGGGATACATGCATGATATTGGAAATGCCATTAATCGTAAAAACCATGCAGAGTATGGCGGAATTTTGGCAAATGACATTTTAAAGGAATATGATATTTCAGTAGAGGACCGAATTACGATTGCTTCTGCTATTGGACATCATGATGAGTCTACAGGCAGAGCGATGGACCCTATTTCCGCTGCGCTTATTATTGCAGATAAGACCGATGTGCGCCGTAATCGTGTGCTTTTAGATAAGAATGCCTTTGATATTCATGATAGAGTAAATTATGCCGTTGTGGGTTCCAATTTAAAAATTGATGTGGAAAACAAAGTCATCTCATTGAACCTTCAGATTGATGAGACACATTGTACGATGTATGATTATTTTGAAATTTTCTTGGGACGTATGATGATGTGTCGTGGTGCTGCTGATATGCTGGGAGCACAGTTTAAGTTGAAGGCAAATGGTATCAAGATTTTATAAAACGAGGATTAGATTATGCTTAGACCAAAGATTGGATTAGATTGGGATGACGTAACAGCCCCATTTAATAGTATCGCCATCAATATGGCAAATGAAAAATATCAGTACGAAAATCCTTTGAAATTAGAAGAAATTGATAGTTGGGAAAACACAGGACGCACCAGTGTGATCAAAGAATTTTATCAGACAGAAGAATTATATAAAAGGCAGGTTGTAACAGAAAAGACAAAGAAAGCGATTCGTCAATTAATGGCAATTGCAGATGTATATTTTATTACTGCGGTATATCCACAGTTTATGGGTATTCGTGCAGCACAGATTTTGGAAGCATTTCCAGAACTGCCACCAGAAAATATTATTTTGGGAAATGCAAAGAATCTGGTGCAGTTTGATATTATTTTGGACGATGCGATTCACAATGTGTTGGAATCACCAGCCACCTATCCAGTGCTTATGCGTAAACCATGGAACTGGAAGATGACAGGGCTTTTATCCGTAAACAACATGGCAGAATTTGTTCATATGGTAAAGCAGATTATGAATGCTGCCATGCATAAAACACAGGATATCAAAGTTCCATCTGTGTTAGCGCTAGTGGGACCATCTGGCTCAGGAAAAAGCCGTATTGCACAGGAACTCCGTCAGGACGAACGTTTTGAAAGTCCGCTTACTTACTGTACAAAACAATCCAATAAGCATAACCACCTTACAGAAGAAGAATTTGCAAAGCAAAACTTCTTCGAAAAGACCCGTTATGCAGGTATCCAGTATGGAACGAAAAAAGAAGATATCCAGGCGGTGTTAGATCGTGGACATTTTGCAGTGATGCCTCTGGATATGTGTGGAGCCATTGCTATGAAACGCCATTTTCCAACGGCGATTATCTATATCAATAAGGATAAGGAATATCTGATTAAAGATATTATTGAAGAGGATTATACCACAGAGGAAAAGACTTTACGTCTTCTTTCTATCGATGCGGAGAAACGCAATCGTGCTATCTGTGATTATGTGATTGATAATACCAAAGGGGATGGGGTAAAACAGGTTTTGGAGTTAATCTATAAGTAATGAAGGGGTTGTTGC
>CAZDAP010000189.1:0-2925 GCA_964503585.1 uncultured Lachnobacterium sp.
CTTTTTCCATTAATGCACCTCGAAAGAAAATATCAACCAAACCTTTATTTTCTTTACCACGTACAATCTTTAGATTTACGCCTGTTACAGAATCTCCTGTTTGCACTGGAACTAAGAAACTTTCTTCTTTTGCTCTTTCCTTACAAAGGAAGAACTGCTGATTCATCAATCGAAGGTCTCTTAAATCCTTTGCGCTGACTGGTTCATTTTCAATAATCATGGTTTGCATTACACGTTCTGCAACCTCTGCCAAAGTTGCTTCTGCTTCTGCCATTTCTGCTGGAGTCTTTACCGCCTCTCCAAAGTTCTCCATTATCTGATTTTTCAAATCCGCAATCATTTCCTGATAATCTATGCTCTTTCCTTTTGTATCAAAAAGAGTATCAAACACATTGCTTGGATTATCCAATAAACGTTTTGCTGCCAATACATTGTTTACACTATTTTTCTGTTCGTATTTTTCTAAAAATGCATAGACTTCATCACTAGCTTCCAAAACATTTGTATATTCACCAGCCATTTCTACGTAGTATTGCTTTTCTAAAGCAATGCTTTCTTCATTCTGCATGTCCATTAAGTTCTCCATTAATTCTTCTGGAGTCATGCCTTCCCACTCTTCTAGTTGCGCGAGTTTCTCTGGAGAAAGCAGTTCTTTTACTTCTTTCATACAATTGGTTTGGAAAGAAGCCAAAATCTGTTCGTCGATTCTTGGACCTTTTGCAGTACCTGTTACGCCTTCAAAATCATCTCCAATGCTATAGTTTACATCTTTTTTTGCCGAACGCATTGCAGTAAGAATATTTTTCATGGTAATGTCGGCGCCCTGATTTATTAATGCACCGATGGCTGCACCATCTGTCTTTTCTACCTGCGCAATCAAACGATAAATACCTATGTAACTATCTCTTTCTTCTGCTGAAATTTCCTGATTCTGCTCTAATTTCCACAGATATTTACTAAACTTTTCATTTTCCGCCTCGCCATTTTCACTTTGAATGGCTTCTACAACCTCATTTAACTCCTGAATACTCATTTCCAGTGGGTTTTCGCCCTGACGAATTAATTCCAATGTATTCACAGGTGTTAAATTACGAAAAAGTTTTTGTAATTCCATATCTACATCTTTAATTTTGGTGATGTTATCAACTGTAATCTCTGTCTGATTATATGCTAGAATACGAACCGCTCTTTGATTGGATTCGCTTTTTTCTAATTCCAAATCTTCTAAAATTTCATCTATATTACCAAACGCTTTACGAATAGAATCACCTAAATCCGCCCTTGGAGCAGTCCACAAAGTCTCATAACTCTGCAATGCAGCTTCCATGGAGTTTTTCAGACTATTTCCAGCTTGATATAATGTCTGAATAGAATCCTCTCCAGAATGCAATTGTAATACATATGCTGGCTGGAATTTTAATTCTTCTACATATTTTGTAGTTGTACTAAATATCGATAAGTTATCCTGACTGGTTTCCACACCCGCCTGATTCATTAAATCTTTATAATACTGATTCTCTAAGCCTTTTAAGTTCTCCACTACCTGTTCTAAAGGTTTTGTATCAATAGAAATGCCTCTCTTTAAAAGAGCGTAGTTGGCTTCCACCGTCATAGCTAAACGAGTCTCCTCTAATTGACGTTTTGCTGTGACAAACGAAATATTTGTAGATATTTCCACACTAACAGAAAACTCTTCTGTTTCTCCTCGATTTCCTATCGCTTTTTGCAGATTGTCTATGGAAATGGTCATTTCCTGTTCTATACAGTAAGCGATGTCACAGTCCTGTGCATTCATCACCGTATCAAAAGCGGCTTGTGCGCGATCTTCATAAGAAAATCCATCCAAAAGCAATGCATCCATTGGACGTTTTCCATCCTGAATGGCTTCCATAATACGCTGCAGTACCTGCTGCATATCCAAACCAGTTTTATCCTCACCACTTAATTTATTGGATAAAGCATTCAATCCTTCTAAATATTTTAAATTTGTAACTGTTAAACTGATATTCTTTCGAATCAACCATTTACAATTATTTTTAGATTCCTCATTTACTTCCAATCCAGCATTTTTAATTACCTGCTCCAACTGTTTTTCCATACCAGAAAAATCTAACTGCTCTTCTCTATAGGTTATTGCTCCACTATGGGCTGCCATATACAGATTCTTGATGGTTGGTTCCCATTCATTTTTTAACAAATATTCTTTTGCTGAATCTTCCAGTGGAGACAATTCCTCTGCTGCTTGATATGCTTTCGCACTTTCTTCTATATTGGCTTCTGTCGTTGGTAAATCGGCTTCTTTTAATGCTCCTACAATCTGATTTGCCAATGCAGGGCTTCCAGTAATCTCTTCTAACTCTGCTACATCTAGACTATCTCCATAGATAGAAATATCTACTCCAGCTTTTGCTAATTCAGCCTTAATTTTATCTGTTACCGTAATAATGGTATGACTATCCATATCAAGTCCCGAAAATCCATCTTTGCTCATCTCTTCCAAATCTTCTGCAGATGTAGTATTAGAAAGAACAATCATCTGATTTTTTCGGTTCGCAGAAGACATATCCATTTGCGTATCTAACTGATCCACTATAGTTTCTTCTTCTTTTCCCTCTGGTTTCTGGTACACGGCATCTGGCATAAAAAAACTGCCCCCTTCGGTCATCCGATAGGACTCCTGTGTTTTACCAAATTCTAATACATTTACATTGGCTTTTCCTGTTTCCTGTGCAGTTGTTTTACCAAGTTCGAAACTATTATTTGTATATTTTTCAATCTGTTTTGTTTGATCAATGAACATAAAAAACTCCCTGTGCCGATATTCTCTGATATATATATCGGCACAAAGGAGTTTTTCTAAAGTCTATTAGAATTTAAATACTGCAACACCGTATGGTGCAAGTGGATAAGTGAATGAGAATGCTC
>CAZDAP010000190.1:0-2897 GCA_964503585.1 uncultured Lachnobacterium sp.
AACCAGCTCTGTTTTGGAGTTTTTTCAGTTTGTCCCATATTTTACTCCTTTTCGCTACCTAGACTATTTTGTTTCCTTATGCATTGTATGAGTCTTGCAGAATCTACAATACTTTTTGGTTTCCATTCTGTCCGGATGAGTTTTTTTGTCTTTTGTCGTATTGTAATTACGACGCTTGCATTCTGTGCATGCTAATGTAATTCTTGTACGCACAACTTCCACCTCCGTTTAAAATTCATTGTTTGTTACCGCCCTAAAAAAGGGCATAAAAAAAAGACCTACTTGTAAGCCTAACTAATATAGCACAATCAGTTTTGTGCGTCAACACCTTTTTTAAAACTAGTCTTGCTTTTTTATTAAAACACAAAATATAGTGGATTTCAAGCGTTTCTTCTTATTAAGTAGTTGTTGATGATGAAAAAAAATGAGAGTATAATATAGATATATAAAAAATGGATTTTTTATACCCCAAATCATGGAAGAAAGGAGGGGATCTAATGGCAAAGATTGATGTCTATGCTTATTACTTATCTACGTATAGCAATATACGTCCATCGCGCTATGACTCACATAAAAAGAGCGATCTGCGCAAAATCTACAACCATATGGTAAAAACAAATAAAGAATCTCCTCTGTATAAACTTTCCAATGAGGACGTAGTGGCGAAGTATGCGATTGACATTAAAGAGAATGCGAAGTCTATTCAGAATGTAGTAGCCTCTCTTTCTGACAGTTATGGTACTTTTAGTGATTCCTTCCGCAAAAAAGTAGCGGTTTCCAGCGACGAAGAATCTGTATCTGTAAAATATGTAGGGGATGGTTCTGAAACAGAAGAACTAGAAGGCTTCCAGATAGAAGTAAAACAGTTATCCTCTCCTCAGATAAACCAAGGAAATTATTTAAAAAATGATGGGCTTTCTTTTACACCAGGAACTTATACCTTTGATTTGGATTCCAATAATTCTTCCTATGAGTTCCAATTTACTGTAAAAAATGCTGAGACCAACTTAGATGTAATGAAAAAAGTGGCTGGTTTGGTGAATCGCTCTAATTTGGGAATAAGCGCCACCATCCGACATGGTTCTGGAGAAGAGGAAGGGGTAGACACCAGTGCTCTCATCCTTACCTCCCGTCAAAATGGTCGCATCGATGCAGAAAAGCATTTATTTGAAATTACCCCTGATGCAAGCGCAGAATCTATTCGCGCAATGGACTTGTTGGGAATTAACCGGATTACGAAAGATGCAGAAAACTCCATTTTTACATTTAATGGAGAAACCTTTAGTTCCCTCTCAAACACGTTTACTATTAGCGATACCTTTGATTTATCTCTTAATAAAGTTTCAGAAGAAGGAAAGCCTGCTGAAATCTCTTTCAAAACAGACGTAGAATCTGTAGCGGACAACATCATGTCTTTGATAAATGCTTTTAATGGCATTTTAAATATTGCAGAAAACTCTACTTCCGAAGCAACTGGCGATACCAATAAACTTTTGACCGAAATAAGTTCTATTTCCAGAAGCCGTAGAGAATCTCTGGGCGACATCGGTTTGATAGTTGGTGATAATGGTGCCATTACTTTAGATAAAGAAAAACTAGAAACTGCTATCCAACCAGACAAAGCGGAAACAACTTTTCATAGATTGTCCAATTTCAAGTCTGCGATTGGTGCAAAGGCAGATACAATAGCAATTAATCCTATGAATTATGTAAACAAGGTAGTGGTTAATTATAAAAATCCGGGACGCAATTTTGCGGCGCCATATTTCTCAAGTGTATATTCTGGCATGATGCTGGATCGGTATGTGTGATACTACTATATTCAATAATCCCCTGTATTCCTATATGTTGTTTGCAGACACGTTCTGCGCCACAACAATATAAGAATACAGGGGATTTCTCAATTTTCTTTTAGAGATATGGTTGAAGATCTTTTGTCATGCTTGTTTCTAAGTCACAGAGTCTCTCGCATATGGCTACACTCTTACCGTCGGCGGCTTTATACTGGTTTTTGTAACGATTAAGGGATGTGACACCCATGTTGCAACCATCTGTGAGTAAGTTGGCTGCCTGTTTGGAATCGCCGTTTATCATCATCTTTACTTCTGACTGAATCCACGAAGAGGCTTTGGCAATTGGATTTGGCTCTTTGTCTTCTTCTCCAAGATTGTTTAGCAAGCGATGAATATCCTCTTCCATCTTGATATGTTCTCCATTGTATTTTTTGATAATGGACTTTAACTGATCGTTACATACATATTTACTGATTTGTTCCATACTATCGATGGCCATCTTGCATCCTGCGTCACACTCTTTTAATAATTCTATCGTATCCTGACTGACATCTTTTTTTACCATTTTCGAATCTCCTTGTTGATTTTTGATATAAGTATGTGGATTTTCACATAACTTTATACGATTTGTATTTTGTAATTTTTTTCAAATAATCACAAAATATAGGTTATGTTTTTGCCTGTTTGGTACGATATATAGTGTGAGTAGTTAAAAAACATTATATTTGAAGTACAGCAATTAGTGCTTATACCATAAAAAGCAAGAGCAGAAAAGGATGTCTGCTCTTGTTTTGTTTTCACACCTATTATATACTTCATATATGTATATAAATTTCACAAAAAAAGGGGGAACTTTAACCTATGGCAGTTATTAAACCATTTATTTGTATACGACCAGATGAATCTCATGTGGCTGAGGTGGCTGCATTACCATATGATGTTTATAATCGTACAGAAGCTCGTGAAATTGTGAAAAAGAATCCCATTTCTTTTTTATCGATTGACCGTGGCGAAACCAACTTTGATCCTGGTGTAGATATTTACTCTGATGAGGTCTATGAAAAATGTGCAGCCTTATTAGAAGAGCGCATCGCTAATGGCATT
>CAZDAP010000191.1:0-2858 GCA_964503585.1 uncultured Lachnobacterium sp.
AAAATCCTAAGAAAGTATTTACAGTTGGACAGGCTGTTAAAGTTTATATTAAGAGCATTAGCGAAACAAAAGTTGCTCTTTCTATGAAATTTGATGATGAAAATCCATGGAAAGACGCTGCTACTAAATATGCAGTAGGAAACGTTGTAACTGGTAAAGTTGCACGTATGACAGATTTTGGTGCATTCGTAGAATTGGCTCCTGGCGTAGATGCTTTATTACATGTTTCTCAGATTTCAAAAGATCATGTAGAAAAACCTGCTGATGCATTAACAGTTGGACAGGAAGTTGAAGCTAAAGTTGTTGATTTCAACGAAGAAGAAAAGAAAATCAGCTTAAGTATCAAAGCTTTAGTTGCTCCAGAAGAACCTGTAGCGGAAGATGCAGACGTAGCTGATGTTAATATTGAAGAAGTAGCTTCTGCTATTGAAGAATAAGAAGTGTTAAAGAAGCTGTCATATTGACAGCTTCTTTTTGCATATTCTAAAAATATAAAGTAAAATATGGGGGATGGTTATGCTTAATAATTATGAATGGTTTAAGACAGAAGTCTTAAAAATGACGAAAATTGATTTGAACTTCTACAAAGAGAAGCAGATGCGTCGTCGTATTGATACATTGGTAACAAAGAATGGTGCAAAGAGTTATGAAGAATATGTAAAACTGATTAAGACAGATAAAGCATTATTTGAACAGTTTATTAATTTCTTAACCATCAACGTTTCAGAATTCTATCGTAACACAGATCAGTGGAAACTTATGGATGAAAAGGTAATTCCGCAGATTTTAGCAAACAATAAGGGAACAATCAAAATCTGGAGTGCTGCATGTTCTACAGGTGATGAACCATACTCACTTGCTATGGCATTTTCAAAACATGTGCCATTAAATAGAATTAAAATTACTGCTACAGATATTGATAAGCAGGTTATTCAGCATGCACAGGTTGGTCTTTACAATGCGAAGAGTATTGCAGGTGTGCCAGCAGACATGAAGAAGAAATACTTTACCCAGGTGGGTACTTCTTATAAAATTGCAGATGAAATCAAAAAATGTGTAGAATTTAAAGAACACAACTTATTAAAAGATCCATATCCATCAGGTTATGATTTAATTCTGTGTAGAAACGTTGTAATTTACTTTACAGACGAAGCCAAAGATATGATTTATGCTAATTTCTATAAATCATTAAAGAATAAAGGGGTTTTATTCATTGGAAGTACGGAACAGATTAGTAATTATAAAGATCTTGGATTTGAACGTCTGAGTAGTTTCTATTTCCAGAAACCATAAACACTTACGATTTTGCTCATAAAAGGATTTTTTAAATTTTACGAAAGAGGGATACCTATATTGTATGACGCTTCTTTAAGGCGCATCATACAATATAGGTATCCCTCTTTCGTGGTATCTAGAAGTCTTTTCTCCCTAGTGATCTAAACTTACTTATTTTTAAGTGCGTTATAAAAAATATGATCTACATATCTTCGAAGCATTACATCGGATGAAATGAAATCATCAGTAAGTTCGAAAAATGTACATTTGTCTTTATATTCTTTTTTGAAGACAGGATTCATCACGGCTTCATACTGTGGCAGGAATTTGCTGGTTTTTCGATTATAGCAATTGGATGCCTTTGCCTTTTCGCGATATTCTTTGTCTACGAATGTGGCAACACTTTGGTGAATGGCCATATCTTCTATAGGAAGATAATAATAATCTTTATAGTTTGAATAGAAGTATTTTAATTCACCTTCGAATATTGGGATACGAATCTTGGTGATATCTTTGTTCATCGTGAAATAGTAATCTTTGAACTGATAAGATACACGTTTTGGCACAATATAGTGGTTTTGCAATGTGATAATCATTTCTAAACCAGTATTACCTTCGTAGTTAGTAAAAGTGTTGGTTTCGACGGAGGTTATAGAGTAGGAACCATTTAAAATCTGATTGTAGGTAAGAATAGGGAGCAAATCCAGCATTCCAGTTACGTCTTCATAGTTGTGAAGCAGCAATAATTCTTCTGCGTGTGCGGATTTTGTTGCGATATACTCATCATATACATTGATAAGTTCTCCGCCTGAAAATTTGTCATCACGACGAATGTCTAAAAAATTCTCAATTGTTTTTTGTTTGTAGTTTGGTAATTTGAGCAAAAATTTTATATTGCTGATTAATTTAAAAATATCAATATAGCCAAAATCATTCAAATGTTCTTGTATTCCGTAAGTGTTACATTTTGCTTTTAAAAATGGGATATCAAAACCAATACCATTAAAGGATATAATGGTTTTATAATTGTTTAATATTTCTATGAATTTTTCTATTAGTTCTTTTTCGTCATTCTTTGATTCTGCAAAAAACTGATCGATGACCAAATCAGACCCTTTTTTTCGAAGACAGCCAATTAGGTAGATGCAAGAGGTTGTAGGAGAGAAACCTGTTGTCTCAATATCAAAAAAAATACAATCGTCAGAAAAGAGGCTGTTTGTTAAAGTGTTTTGTTCCAAATAGAGTTGTTCTTTTTGAATATGTTTCATATAATTTCCTCCATGTTTTGGTTGTTTTATAAGAGAATATATAAAATATTTCCATTTTTTCTAAAAATTATATTGAAAGTATAACATAAGTATAAAAAAAAGTGCAAAAAAACTATACATTTTATACTAATTAGTGATATAATGGTGTCATGTAAACTGTGTGAGTTTATGCGAAAAAATATTAAGGAAAGTGGGGCACGAAAATGGGTCTGAAAACATTTATCGGCGGCGTTCATCCTTTTGAAGGAAAAGAATTAGCGGAAAACGCGCCAATCAAAGAAATCTTACCCAAAGGACAAATGGTGTATCCTTTAT
>CAZDAP010000192.1:0-2842 GCA_964503585.1 uncultured Lachnobacterium sp.
TACGAAGCATACCTGGAAGTCTCTTTTCCAATGTACCTTCTCCGTGAATCATATCAATCATAGGAGTATCTAACCAAATACCATCCGCTACTGGTGTTGGTACACCTTTTCCTCTTTCTTTACATTCACGGATGATACCAGATGCTGCTACGTCACGTGTTTCCAATGGATGCATAAATACTTCACCTTCACGGTTTACAAACATCGCACCCATAGAACGTACTTTTTCAGTTACTAATGCACCATAAATCTGTGCTGGGAATGCAACACCTGTTGGATGATACTGTAATGTATCCTGATATAAAAGGGATGCACCTGCACGATATGCCATAACAAGACCATCCGCTGTAGCACCATAATGGTTTGATGTAGGGAAGCCCTGATAATGCATACGTCCTGCGCCACCTGTTGCAATAATTACAGTTTTTGCTCTTGCAATCAAAATTTCATTTGTTTCCATATTTAAAAGTACAGCACCTGCTGCTTTGCCGTCTGTATCTTTAATGATTTCAATTGCTGCTGTGTAATCTACAACAGGGATTTTTCTATTGATTACTTCATCACGAAGTACACGCATGATTTCTGCACCAGAATAGTCTGCTGCTGCATGCATTCTCTTACGGGATGTACCACCACCATGAGTAGTAATCATATTTCCGTTTTCATCTTTATCAAATAAAACACCTAATTTGTCCAACCAATTGATTGCAAGTGGTCCGTCACAAACTAATTTTTCTACTAATTCTGGAACATTTGCATAATGTCCGCCACCCATAACGTCAAGGTAGTGCTGTGCAGGAGAGTCATTTTCTTTATCTGCTGCCTGAATACCACCTTCTGCCATCATAGTATTAGCGTCACCAATACGAAGCTTTGTAACAATCATAACGTTTGCGCCTGCTTCATTTGCTTCGATAGCAGCAGAGGCACCTGCACCACCACCACCGATAACAAGAACATCTACGTCATAATCTACTTTTGTAAGATCAAGATTCTCATTGATTCTGCTTTCACCCTGAAGAATCTCTACTAATTCTTTTGGAGCTTTCTGTCCCTTGTTTGGACCTACCTTGATTTCTTCAAAGCTATCAAGATTGTAGTCTGGATGGAAAGCTTCTAAAAGTGCTGTCTTTTCGTCTGCTGTCATACGTTTTGGTTCAAAACCGATACGAGCAGCTCTGCCAGCCTCTACCTTTTTAATGGATTCCATCATTTCATCGGTATAAATTAAACTCATGCTTGGCCTCCTCCTACTTCTCAATCTCTCTATTGTTGTATAATTCTTTGATTTCTTCTAATGGTTTTGCCATGATTGCTTCAATAAGAGCCTGACACTCACCATCTTCAATTTCTTTTACTCTCTTAGTTAAGTGTTCTGCTTCTGGTCTTATGTATTTACCAGTAAGTCTTCTTGCTAAAAGAGCAACCTGTGGATGAGAGATACCTGCAGGACAACGTGAAGAACATACGCCACACATTACGCAGTCGAAAGAAATCTCTGCACATTTTTCGAACTCACCTCTCTGTGCATATGCGATATACTGCATAACATCCAGATCCTGACTACATGCTTTGGTACATGCATTACATCCGATACAAGAGTAAATCTCTGGATATAACTGCATCATTACCTGTGAATCTGGTTTAATCTCTGTAATATCATATACTTTTTTCTCTAATGGGAAGAATGGTAATGTAGCTACACACATATCATTTTCCACTTTTGTAGAGCAGGCAAGACATCCTACTAATTCATTCTTGCCTTTGATTCTATAAATCGTTGCACAGGCCCCGCAGAAACCATTTCTACAGCCACAGCCACGAACTAACTGATAACCAGCATATTCAAACGCTTCCATGATGGTTAAATTTGCTGGTACTTCATACTTTTTACCATATAAGTAAATGTTAATCATATCTGCCATTTTGTTTTCTCCTTTTTAGTATTCGTTTGGAAGTTCATCGATTTCATCAAAACGGAATACTGGACCATCCTTACAAACATACTTGGAACCGATGTTACAACGTCCGCATTTACCAACACCACACTTCATACGAAGCTCTAATGTAGTGTATACCTGCTCTTCTGAAAATCCCATTTCTTTTAATGAAGCAAGTACAAACTTAATCATAATTGGTGGTCCACAAACCAAAGCTACTTTGCCTTCTGCGGCGAAGCCTAATTCCTTTAAATATGCTGGAACAAATCCTACATTTCCATCCCATCCTTCCTGTGGACGGTCAATGGTCAGATGCACATTTACACCAGGTGTGTTCATCCAAACTTCCTGAATTTCCTTCAGCTGAACCAAATCATCCGCAGAACGAGAACCATAAAGGATATCTACCTTCCCATAATTATCTCTGTTATCAAGCACATAGTTGATAACAGAACGAAGAGGTGCAAGACCGATACCACCTGCGATAAAGAGTAAATCCTTGCCCTTTAACTCAGTTTCTACTGGGAAATTGTTTCCGTATGGTCCACGAACGGTGATTTCATCACCAACCTCTAAGCTATGTAAATAGTCGGTAAGCATACCGCACTTTTTGATACTAAATTCCTGATATTCTTTGTTTGTAGGTGAAGAAGTAATGGAAAACATACCTTCACTGATACCTGGTGCACAAATCATGGCACACTGTCCTGGCATATGTTCAAACAACTTGCCACCTTCTGGTGCATTTACACGGAAGGTTTTTACATCAGGAGTTTCCTGACGGATATCCGTAATCACACCTACCTTTGGAATCAAGGTATCCAATGTGTAATTTTCATGACATTTACAATCGCACATTACTGGTCACCTCCCTGTTTTTCAAAAGCTTTGATTACTTTTAC
>CAZDAP010000193.1:0-2835 GCA_964503585.1 uncultured Lachnobacterium sp.
CAGTTCTTTTTTATTCTTTGATCCAGTCATTTAATAAATCCAAAATCTCTTGATATTTTTCGGATTTCACGCTAGGATTTCGCTTCAATTGATTCATCGCACGCATAAACTGCTTATTGGATTTCTCCATAATATTCCTACGGTGAAGTTCCAATTTTTCCAACAATTCTTTACGATCTGGTATTTCATCAAATTCAGGAAGCGAGATATATTCCTTAATTTTATTAATGTGCTCTTCATTCTTCCAACGCAATCGTTCTACATGATATGTAATATTCTCTTTTGCACTGAGTTTTATATCTCTTAAATCATCTATATCAGGAATTGGAGTAAATGCTACAACTGCATCAAATCTACGTTCTACACGTCGAATGGTCTCATTATTCTCTGATAAGGCTTCGAGAACATCTCGCAAATCCATTGCTTCATTGAACGAAGACGTAACATCATGTGTAAATAGAATAATTAAAACAATTGCCACGATTTCACATAGTAAGACAGACATCTGTAGCAAGACTCTCTCTACTGGTACATGAATCATTTGAACCAATATCACAGAGAAAAAGCCCCAAAACAAAGATACAAACAGACAGATATGTCCATTATAATTTAATGGTAAATTACTATAATCCCAATATTTCACTTTAAACAGTTTTTCCATAAGTGTTCCTGTAACCAATTCAAAAATAGTAGCTGTTAATGCACCTATGAAAAACACGGCATAGGTATTTTCTCTCAATTGAATAGTTGCTAATAATATAGCAATTGCCGCAAAACCATAAATCGGTATCAAAGGACCATGCAAAAATCCACGATTGACAAACTTCCATTTCTTATTTTTCCAAGCACCTTTTATGGAAACAAAAGAACACTCCCATATCCATCCGATAAAAGCATACCAAAAGAAAAATAAGATCCACTGTGTAATTGAATAACTGTACATGCTTTTACCTCATCACTATTCGTTTCCTATTGATGTATTTTCTGTCTGTTCTTCGTTCTTTACTTTTTCTACTACATTTTCTGTTGTGGTCGCTTCGGTTTGAGCATCCACCTGTTCCACGATTTCTTCTACCACCTTTTTACCGATATAAGCAAGGAAAAGTGTTACAATATCCAATACCGATTCCACAATCAATGAAACACCTGCAAATATCCAAAGAACAGCAGTTGAAGCAAATGGTGACCATAAAATAACAACAGCACAAACAATGGAAACAAGGGCATTTATACCCGCCCAAAACCATTTATTATTATGCATACGCAGCATATCCACCATCGTTTGAATTTTAGAGACACCTGCTACCAACATAATAACACCATACAAAACGGTTAAAATAGGGAATGTTGCAATAAACCAATCTGTACGAATAATACAGAATATACCAGTCATTACAAGTAATATTGCCAATGTAAGCATATTCCCTCTTTTTGCCAATTCTGGAGACATTCGAAAATATTTATACCCAAATAAAATTCCTGTGGTAAGCATACTTACACCTGCTACAATGATAATCGCTGAAGTAAAACTTACTGGATTTATTAAAAGTAGTATACCCATAATAAGTTCTGCTACAGAAAAAATAATTTCTTTTACATTTAATTTAATTACCTGCATAATTTTCTCCTTTTCGTATTTTCACTATTGTAAATAATCTTCTTCTTTCTTTTTACGACGCATCATCAATTTTCCCACTAAATTCCCACAACTCTTACTAACAAGGAAGAGATATGCACATACTGAAAAAATAAATGCACCTATAAAATTTACAATCAAATCATACATGGTATCATACAAACCAATATCCAAATACCCTCCAAGCCCAAGAGGCTGATTATTTACATAAACCTCTGTTATATTTTTGATAGCGGTTGGTGTATTTCCACCTGTTGGATCTAAATGAACAGAAGAAATCATATGTACAACCGTATCTTTCTGCATATCAAATCCACCTATTTGATCCATTCCAAATTCAAAGATTTCCCAGATTACACCGATTGTCATAGAAAAGCAAAAGGCTACCATAACTGAGAAAAATGGAGACAAATAAAATACCAATTTTTCATTTTTATTCAATATATCTACCAATGAAAATCCGATTGCTGCTGCCAAAAAACCATTCAAGGTATGAAGCATGGTATCCCAGAAAGGAAAGATTACATAAAATCCACTAATTTCTCCTAGAATTTGCGCTGCAAAAATAAACAACAGCACAATACTTTCTAAAAACGTAGGCAATTCAACACGGAACGTTACCTGTACAAAACTTGGAACTAAAAGCAATATTAGTGTCAATACACCTAAAAATACACTTTCAAAATTTCTCTCATAGACCTGTATACATACCACTGCTATAACTAACATTCGC
The DNA here is from genome assembly GCA_964503585.1 of uncultured Lachnobacterium sp. Classification (GTDB taxonomy): domain Bacteria; phylum Bacillota; class Clostridia; order Lachnospirales; family Lachnospiraceae; genus Roseburia. The sequence goes on from CAZDAP010000193.1 coordinate 2,370, forward strand.
AGTATCATATATACAATAAAAGAAACTTTATGTTCTCTTAACTCCATTTTCATTGCTTTACTTAATCTTTTAAGCCTGTTCATTTTATACACTCCCTCCTATTGGAGCAATTTCTCATCTTTTAATATCCCAATAGCAAATTATAAATTTACGTAATTTTATTATCAATTACCAAAATATTATATTTGTGTAAATTTTTTATAAAAAATACTTTTTCATTATTTTTAGACAATCCCTTTCATCTGTCCATTGTGCCCTAATAATTTTATTATTAAAATTTTTTGTAACGGATTGTTTGGGTAGGTGAACAATATGAATAATACAAATCAGACTATTATAGAGACAACTGTGAACAGTGCTATCAAACGAATACAGAATGATCCTGAACGCAGTATGAGAAATCTGGTTGATATGGCTTTGATGTTTTCCAATGGTAGATTTCAAAAAAGACTTTTTGAAGCAGCGC
>CAZDAP010000194.1:0-2834 GCA_964503585.1 uncultured Lachnobacterium sp.
CATTGATTTCGTCCAACCATATGGATTGGTACACTGTCCCTTTGGACACTGTTCTGTAATTGGCATCTGTGCTGGTTCACCATAAATCGTTGCAGATGATGAAAAGATAATGTTTTTACAACCATGTTTTCTCATAACATCTACTAAAACCAGTGTTCCTGTAATATTATTATTATAATATTCCCAAGGCATAGCAACCGATTCACCCACTGCTTTTAATCCTGCAAAGTGAATGACGCTTTCGATTTCTTCTGTTTCAAAAATAGTATTCAAAAGATCACGATCTAAAATATCACCTTTTACAAACTTTATCTTTTTCCCAGTCAAAGTTTCTACTCTATTTAACGATTCCACAGAAGAATTAGAAAGATTATCATAAACAATCACTTCATATCCTTCATTTAACAATTCTACACATGTGTGACTTCCTATGTAGCCTGCGCCACCTGTAACTAAAATAGCCATCGTAAACTCCTCCTAATCTATATATAATTAATCATACACGAAATTGATTTTATAATCAACTATCTCATTTCCTTAAATTTGACACTCAACTACACCTCGGATATACTAGTGTTAAATCTATTCCCATACCCTTGGATCATCTTACTCCATATGATGTGTTGCATCGTTTTACTGTTATTTTTAATACAAAGGAAAGTAGTTATTATATGATTGAAAATACAAACTCTCAAAGAGAAATTATTCAAAATCTTTTACACGATTTAGGAATGCGAGAACATCTACGCGGATACCACTTTCTATCTGAAGCTCTACTCCTAACAAGTACATCCTCTCAAAATGTTTATGAAATATGTATGGGCAAACTCTTCCAAGAAGTAGCCAAAAAATACAACTCAACTGCATCACGCGTAGAACGTGACATTCGCTATGCAATAACAACGACCTGGAATAATGGTAATTATGATTTTCAAGAAGAGTTATTTGGCTATACAGTACATTCTGATTCCGGAAAACCATCTAACAGAGAGTTTATTATACTAATCACTAATCGACTTCGTCGAAAAAATGATAAGTAGTTATTCTCGTAGACTCACCCTTTGAGATACCTTTTTATCTAGAATCAGTTTTACAAATTGGTATAATACTAAAAATATTGCCAACCACATACAGCACTACACACCCGCACAAAACACCTGCACTATCCAACATCACATCCGTAACCTGTCCTGAGCGACCATTAGAAAACAACTGTATCGTTTCATCACAACAGGCAACTAGTGTTCCTATCATCCATGGTGCAAAAAATTGTCGTTTACACTTCGTTTCCCGAACTGTCAAAGAGGCAAACACACCTAGTATAAAATATTCTGTAAAATGCGCTGCCTTTCTAATCAAATGCTCCAACATATCTGCATGCTGAAAATTAGATGAAAAAATCAGTGCAACTATTCGTTCGACAATCCCACCGCTAATCTCACTGGATTCTTCGCCAGTCTGCATAGAGAAAGAAAAAATAAACAGTATCCATAATATTGTTAAACCTAAGAACAAGAAAAATCTTTTGTTATATTTCATTTCACAAACCTCTATTCTCTCTTGAAAATAATAGTTATTTTATCATATTATTTCCGTAACAACCATAACAAAAAGGAGCATATCACACTTAGTGATATGCTCCGTATAATTCTATATCCTATTCAAATGTAGCTTCACCTACATAGTTAATACCGATATAACTCTTTCCAGCATTAATTCTTAATTCATTTCCATTTTCATCAAACAACATGATACGTGATTCAATGCTATCCTTTGACCAGGTAATCTTCTGCACTGCGCCATTTGACACATAATATCCATTGCCACCTTCAATCCATTTAACATCACGATGGGTGCCATTTGGATGTGCACCAATGTTACATTCTAAAACAAGAACATTTGTAAATGCAAGCTGTGTTCCTGTAACACCATCAATCTGAGCATTTCCATTGTGTTCTTTCAAGTATGTGTTTGTTGCTTCATCATAAGTCAATGTTGCTTCTGCTGCACCATAATCAACTGTTACTACTGTACAAGCATCACCTGATGGCTTCACTACGGTATCTGCATCATTAAACTTAAATGCTGTATCCTTTTTATCCTCTTCAATATCTGTTCGCTGTCCTGCTTCTTCCATTGCTGCTGGCAAACCAGTTCCATCAAAATAGCCTGTATGTTCCAATGAATAGCCTGCAGACTGTCTTTCTGTATCTCGTGCAAACAACTTTCCAGTATTATAAGCACCCTCATAATGAGTTAAATTCAAAGAATTTACATATGGACGAATCGCCTCTGACATGCCCCAGTTTACATAAACCGCATCAAAACCTTCTGAAATCTCTGGAAAATACATACGGCAACTACGAACAGAACAAATCTTTGGCACCTGTGTATAATCTCCATACATCGCCATAAAACGTGTAGAGCCACCTTCTACAGGAATCTCAAAAATGATATCTGCCTGTGCAACACCATACTGTGGAAACGAAGCCTTTACGTTATTTACCATAACTGCAACAGGACGCTTACCAATGGCTTCGTCGGTTAATGTAGGAAGACCTGTTAAAAGATTTATATTTCCTGGAGTAACGATCTCTTCCTCTGTCTCTGTAACCACTTCTGTGTTTATTTCCTCGGTATTCTCAGATTCCTTTTTTCCACATCCTGCAAATACCAATGCAAACACCAACATCACACTTAGTAAAAGAACTTTTTTCATTTTGTCTTTCATACTCTTACCCCACATAAAATTTGATAGTATTATTTTATCAAACTATATATAGTGTTGCAATAGAAATCTATGGCTAGAATATGTAGGTTTACATATATTTTTC
>CAZDAP010000195.1:0-2829 GCA_964503585.1 uncultured Lachnobacterium sp.
ATAGTTTTTTTGTTCATGTTAAAATCCACTCTATATGTTTTTATTTCTTTTTAGGCAATGGAATTTTGTTAAGTTTTTTGTTAATATCCAAAAGTTGTTCTTTTGTAAATTCGATACCTACCATGCTGCCCATAGAAGAAATACGTAATATTGTAAAGCCTCCAATCATCTGCATCATGCCTTCGTTCAACTGGAAGCCACTCTTATTTTCACCAGATTCATTCTTCTCTTTCATCTGCTTCATAAGTTCTTTTGCCATATTAGCAACAAACATTTTACCACGAAGTGTTCCCATAATATCATTAATTGTAGTATTCAGTGAGCAATATCCTTCTTTTTCTGTGATATCAAACCAGTTCAATACTGCGTTCTTTTCTACGAGACGATAACTTTCATCAAAAGTATCTACTTTATTGATAACACTATCATCCATACAAATACCAGCAACAGCTTCTAATTTTGTTTCACCAGCATTTGGTACGTCAAAGTAGAAGAAATGATCTTCTGCTGTCTTCTTACCAAGTGATACACCATTTGCAAAAAGTTCTACTTCTGGTTGATTAGAGTAAACAGTTACTTTTGTCACGTCTTCTACTCTATTCACATAACGTTTACCGCAGATATGTACAAATGGTTCATCTGATAACCATGCTTTATAAGCGTAGAAAGAATCCTTTTTGTATTTTCTATCGATGGTTACAAGACCTTTATGGTTCTGTCCGTTTTCGCCACCTTCACCACGAGCATCAGCACCGAAATCAAACATGTTCCATACATGTGTAGCCCAGAGATATTTTCTAGTGAAGAGTTGTTTAATAAGTTCTTCATGATAATATGCCTGATATTCTTCTGTGTAATCGCCCTGTTTTGGATCTGATGTATGCCAATTTAAAGCCTCACATCCGTATTCTGAACATCCAACAGGAAGACTTGGATATTTCTTATGGAATTCATCAAACCAAGGTCCATTCATTTCTGTTGTACCGCCGTACCATCCGAAGTAATGGTTCCAAGATACAGTATCAGGAATCTGAATATATTCTGCATCCATTGGACACATAGAAACGATAGCCATTGTCGTAAGACGAGTCTTATCCATATCGTGCACTAAATCATTTAAGATACGATGATTTTCTACAAGGTCAGGATCATCTGCTCCATTGATTGTAATTTCATTTGAAAGACCCCAAACCACGATAGATGGATGATTGTAGTTCTGTACTACAAGTTCTTTCATCTGTGAAATAGTATTTTCACGACCTGTTGCCATATGATTTGAAATATATGGAATTTCTGCCCAGATAACCATACCTTTTTCATCACAAAGATCATAGAAATACTGGTCATGCTGATAATGTGCCAAACGAATAGTTGTTGCACCAACTTCACAGATTAATTCCATATCTTCGTCATGATGTTCTTTTAATAACGCATTACCAAAACCAATTCTATCCTGGTGACGAGATACGCCACGAAGAGGATATTCTTCACCATTTAAAATAAATCCGTTTTCTGGATCAATTTCAAATGTACGACAACCAAATCTAGTTTCAACACGATCAATTACGTTTCCATCTTCGATTAATTCAGCAACTGCTGTATAAAGATATGGATCTTTACGTCCATGCCAAAGATGTACGTTTCTGATATCCTGTTCTAAATCAATTAAAGCAATATTTTCTGCTAATCCCTGTGCATCATTTGCTTTTTCAGATTTGTTAGTTTCTGTTACAACATTACCTTCTTCATCCTCAATAATGAAGTGTACAGACTGATTTTCTTTTTTGTTTGCTACATATGCCTGTAAACGAACAATTGCATCTTTTTCCTGTACTCTAGGTGTTACAACAAAGCCTTTACCACCATAATAATCTAAATCGAAATGTGATTCTGCTACTGCAACAATATTAACATCTCTATAAATACCACCATAGAACGTAAAGTCTGCTACCTGTGGATATACTCTATCATTTGCAGCATTGTCTACAGCTATAACAATGAGTGTTTCTTCCGTAAGTTCCGCTGTAATATCCACTCTCCATGTAGAGAAACCTCCATCATGGTGTGCCATTGCTTTTCCATTTACATAAACGTCAGCAGACGAAGCAGCACCATTGATTTCTAAATAATAGCGATCTGCATCTGGTAATTCGCTCTTTTTAATTACTTTTGCATAATTACATGTTCCACGGAAATAATCTCCGCCGCCATCCATACCATCTTCTGCATTCCAAGTATGTGGCACATTTACTACTTCCCAATCAGCAGGAAGTGTTGCTGGAATTTCTTTTGTGTCTTTGAGAAATGACCAGCCATTGTTAATGTTAACTAACTGTCTCATAGTTTCCGTTCTCCTTATTTCTTTTGTGTATAAAAAACGAGTTATACCTGTATACAAGTATAACTCGCTTTATACAATATTTCAATCAACACATTACTAATTACGTCGAAAAAAAGATTATTTCATTACAATATTTACGATACGTCCAGGAACATAGATTTCTTTTACAATGTTTCCTGTAAGTTTGTCGGCAATAGCATCTTTTGCCTGAGCAATAACAACGTCCTTTGCTTCGTCACGTGCAATTGCGATTGTCGCCTTGATTTTACCATTTATCTGAACTGCAATCTCTACTGTATTCTCAATAGTCTTAGCTTCGTCATACTGTGGCCATGGCTCGTATGCGATTGTATCGCTAGACCCAAGTTTTTCCCAAATTTCTTCACCTACGTGTGGACAAATACAAGAGAACATCTTAATCAATCCTTCTGCGTACTCTCTTGGACATTTGCCAGCCTTATAAACTTCGTTTACAAAAATCATCATCT
>CAZDAP010000196.1:0-2809 GCA_964503585.1 uncultured Lachnobacterium sp.
TTTTACAGAAAATTCGTGAAGAAGAAAGAAAAGTAATTTTTGATGAATATAACAGTAAAGAAAAAGATGTTGTAACAGGTATTGTTCAGCGCTATGTTGGAAAAAATGTTAGCATCAATTTAGGAAAAGCAGACGCGCTTTTAACAGAAAGCGAACAGATTAAAGGTGAATCTTATGTTCCAACAGAACGTATCAAAGTATATATTCTTGAAGTAAAATCTACTTCAAAGGGACCAAAGATTCTTGTTTCTAGAACACATCCAGAACTTGTAAAGAGATTATTTGAATCAGAAGTTACAGAAGTAAAAGATGGTATTGTAGAAATCAAATCTATCTCTCGTGAAGCAGGTAGCAGAACAAAGATTGCAGTTTGGTCAAATGATCCAGATGTTGATCCAGTTGGCGCATGTGTAGGTATGAATGGTGCACGTGTTAACACAATTGTAGAAGAACTTCGTGGTGAAAAAATTGATATTATTACATGGGATGAAAATCCAGCAATCTTAATTCAGAATGCACTTAGTCCAGCAAAAGTTATTTCTGTTATTGCGGATGGCGATGAAAAAACTGCAAAAGTAGTAGTGCCTGATTATCAGTTATCACTTGCAATTGGTAAAGAAGGTCAGAATGCTCGTCTCGCAGCACGTTTAACAGGATTCAAGATTGATATCAAGAGTGAAACACAGGCTCGTGAATCAGGCGATTTCATGGATTATGAAAACGATTACATTGATGAAGAGTACTACGATGAAGAAGAGTACTATGATGAAGAAGAGTATTACGAAGAAGGATATAACGAGGAAGAGGAATAATGACAACAAAAAAAGTTCCAATGCGCCAATGTGTTGGCTGTGGTGAAATGAAATCGAAAAAAGAGTTACTGCGTGTCATAAAAACTCCAGAAGAAGAGATTGTATTAGATACAACAGGGCGTAAGAATGGACGTGGTGCTTATATTTGCGCCAGCATGGAATGCTTAAAAACAGCACAGAAAAAACATGGTCTGGAACGTTCCTTGAAAGTGTCGATTCCGGAGGATGTTTATGAGTCTTTAGAACAGGAGATGAGTAAAGTTGCGAAATAGAGTATTTCAAATGTTAGGAATTGCCGCAAAGTCCGGAAATGTAGTAAGTGGTGAATTTTCTACAGAAAAAGCAGTAAAAACTGGTCATGCATTTTTAGTAATTGTATCGGAAGAGGCTTCTGCAAATACGAACAAAATGTTTACAAATATGACAGATTTTTATGAAGTTCCAATGTATGTTTTTGGAACAAAGGAAGAGTTAGGAAGATGTATCGGAAAAGAGTTTCGTGCATCATTGGCTATTACGGATGAAAATTTGGCAGATGCTGTAGAGAAAAAACTGCAAGCTGTAAAACTGAATAATGGAGGTAACTTGTAAATGGCAAAAATGAGAGTTCATGAACTCGCAAAAGAGTTAGAAATAGAATCAAAAAGTATTGTAGAGTTCCTAAAAGGAACAGAATACGAAGTAAAATCTGTACAGAGTGGTATGGAAGATGCTGCTCAGGATATGGTGCGTAATAAATTTGCAAAAAAATCAGCATCTTCTCCAAAAAAGGAAGAAGTAAAGGCTGAAGAGTCAAAAACTGAAGCACCAAAATCAGAAGGTGAAGTAAAAGAACGTCCTAAGAAAAAAGCTAGTATTGCTGCTGTATTTAATCCACAGTATAGTAAACAGCCACAGAGACGTCCTGGCGGTCAAAATGGACAGCAGAGAAAACCTGGTGCTAGACCAGATGGCGAACGCAATGGTTCAAGACCAGAAAATCGTGGTCAAAGACGTGAAAACGCACCAAAGCAGGAACAGCATACACTTATTAAGCCACGTCCAGTAGGAGAACGTGCTATGCGTCCAATTAGTGAAAGAACACGAAATAATGATGACTTAGTAATGACAAGTGCTGCACAGTCACAGAAGGAAACTACACCTGTAGAACGTCCACAGAATACAGAAAAAGTAGAGAGACAGGAAAGACCAGTTAGAAATGACCGTCCACAGGGCGAAAGACCTGTTAGAAATGATCGTCCACAGGGGGAAAGACCAACTAGAAATGATCGTCCACAGGGCGACCGTCCAGCTAGAAATGATCGCAATGATCGCAATGATCGTCATGAGAAAGGCGATAGAAATAATTTCCGCAATAATGATAGAAACGATAGAAATGATAAAAATAACGGCAAACGTTCATTTGATCGTGAAATGGATAAATTCAACAAGGAATCTGCAGCTGCAGCTCCTGAAGAAATGCGCGGTAAAGAAAGTCGTGAACGTGGCAATGATCGTCGTAATAACAATAATAACAGACGTCAGGATCATGATAAATTAGGCAAGAAGCAGGAAAACTTCGTTAACCTTGAAAAGAATGGCGGTAAGAAGAAACATGCTCCACAGCCACAGAAACCAAAGGAAGATCCAAATGAAATTAAAACAATTACGCTTCCTGAAAAAATGACAATTAAAGAATTAGCAGATGCTATGAAGATTCAGCCTTCTGTAATCATTAAGAATCTTTTCATGAAAGGTACTATGGTTACAATGAATCATGAAGTAGATTTTGAAACTGCTGAAGAAATCGCTTTAGAGTTCAATTTTATTTGTGAACAGGAAGAAAAGGTAGACGTAATCGCTGAACTTCTTAAAGAAGATGAAGAAAATGAAGACGATATGGTAGCTCGTCCACCAGTTGTATGTGTAATGGGTCACGTTGACCATGGTAAAACTTCCCTTCTTACCTCGGCCCGCGATATCATTAAAAAGGTCATCCGCGATATGAAGCTGCCCGC
>CAZDAP010000197.1:0-2792 GCA_964503585.1 uncultured Lachnobacterium sp.
TTCTCGAACTTTATCATAGATTGTATCTGGATCTTCTCCACAAATAGATTCTGTGATTTCCAATTCGATATCTTTTGCTTCTAAGTTATATTTTTCTATTAAAGTTGTTAACCTATTAATCAACTCACCACCATAGAAGTGTGCACGTGACACGTTAATAGAAATTGGAGTCGTCTTTACTCCATCTTCTTTCATTTTTGCAACCAGCTTACAGGTTTCCTCCCATACATAATAATCCAACTGAACAATGAATCCATCCTTTTCAAATACAGGTATAAACACACCTGGAGATACGATTCCTTTTTCTGGATGCTGCCATCTTACCAAAGCCTCTCCACCAACAATTTCCTCTGATGTAGGATTATATTTTGGCTGCACTACGATATAGAATTGATGCTCTTCTAAAGCAGTTTCCATATCATTCTCGATTTCCTGTTCCTTCATAAACTGTTTACGTTCACTATCATTATAAAAATGAATGTACTCAACATATTTATAATTTTTATCATGTGCAGCAATAAATGCCCTATCACACATAACATTAATCGGTAATTCTTTGTCATCCTCTACCAAAAACACACCATAGACAACCTTAATATCTATGTCCTCTAAGAATGTTTTAAAACTCTTAGGAAACTCTATCTGCTCAAACTCTTTCTTTGGCATGCACATATAATAATGATCTGCCATAAATCGAGCTGGTATCATCTTGTGGTCTTTACCAATATTTTGTACTTGTTCTGCAATTTCTTTTAATAACCGATCTCCCACATTCATACCATAAATTTCATTTATAACCTTAAAATTAGAAATATCCATGGTAATAATGCACATATCCTCATCTGTACTATCTATGAGTTCTTGGGCCATTTCGTAGAAGTAAGTACGATTATATAAACCTGTTACTTCATCTAACTGAACTTTTTTCTGTAATAATTCGTACTCCTTTTTCTGCACCTTCAAATTCGCCATTCGCTGTGTTAGGAATGCATATAAAGCAAACGCAAACATCACCAATACTACTGTCAGCACTACCCAATTCTTATACTGGTATAAAAAGTCATCTATATCTAGTGGATATGGGTTCATTAACAATTCTCTTTCTACAATCTCATTAATTTCATCATCTGAAATATGATGAATTGCTTTATTGAGAATGTTTATTAACATCTCCTGATCTTCTGTGCCCACCAGACAAACATCACTACCATGATCCACCCCTGATACTACTGCAAGTTTGTCCGCATATTCTGGTTTCTGCATCAAATAACTTAAACGATAACTGTTTTGCACAACCATGCCTGCTTCTTTATTTACAAGTGCTTCTAAACACTCTTTTACATCCGCATAATACTGCACTTCATAATCTGGATTCTCTTCTAACAATAATGGTTCCAGATATGCCAAATCCTTTGTTGTCGCAATTACATGGGACACATACTTATCTTCCACAAAAGCCGCCTGTCGTTTTACATAAGAAACAGAAACAGTAGCAAGTGGGTTTGAAACAATCGTATTTTCCAATCCTTGCATATATTCCATGGCTTTTTGTGTACGAAACAACAAATATCCTTCTTCAAGATACTGTTCATAGGTCTCCTGAGAATACTCCTCAAAATCACCCCCCTCTAATACGATATCAATCCCACTTTTCTCTGATAGAAGCTTTATTACTTCTACCCAAATGCCTTTTGTTTCTCCATTTTCGATATAGCAGGATGGTGCTTGGTTTTGTATTAATTTTATTTTTATTGTATCCAGACTTTCCATATAGTCCAGTTCTTCTTTTGTATATAGTGGTGAACTTGAAATTACATTATGTCCAAAATACTTTTCATTTAATGTTCCTTCAAAAGTAGGATCATCAAACATAATCTGCTGAAGCACTGTTTCAATTTCTTCTATCAGAGCATTATTTTCTGATCCCGCTATACAATAAAAAGCATTCGCACCTGAGGTATCTACCAACTTCAACTCTGTGGTTGCATATCGGCTTCCGATAACCATCATATCGATTTCTGCATTATCAAGAGCATCTCTCATGTCATTTTCTCTCTCAAAGTATACACCTTCATATTCAATACCTTGTTTAATTGCATACTCTTCGAAATCCTGTGCTGAATAACTCTCCTGAAGCAAGCCAATACGACAGCCCTGCATTGCATCATAATCCTGATATGAAATTGGACTATCTGCTTTGGCATACAAAAGAGAGATTTCATATCCCAATGGAATATCTGAATAAACAAATTCTTCTGCTCTTTCTTCCGTATAATGAGCCGTACAAATAATATCAATTTCGTTATTACGGAGCATATCCAAAGATTCATGCCAACTTTCATCTTTTACAAATTCATACTTCCACCCTGTATATTCCGCAATCTTTTCCAAATATTCTACTCCGTATCCAAAAAAGCTACCATCTCTCTCCTGAATAAAGTTTGAATTTGTATCATAACCAATTCGTATTACTTTTTCATCTGCTTTAGTGCTAATTGAATCTATTGGTAATATACATAACAACAAAGTTAGTACTATTCCCAAGATGAATATTCTGCTTTTTTTTCTTGAATATGTATTACTACGAATCATGTCTATACACTCCTGTTTATACCAATAAAATATAGCCACAATGATATTATATATAATATCACTGTGACCATTTAATTTCTAGCCTAATATTAAACTAATTCAAGAACTACTTCTAAAGCTCCGTCACCTTTACGCTGACCAATCTTTACGATTCTTGTGTAACCACCGTTACGGTTAGCATATTTTGGTGCGATTTCGTC
>CAZDAP010000198.1:0-2785 GCA_964503585.1 uncultured Lachnobacterium sp.
TGGGTAACAGAATCTGGTGACGCAGGCGGTGGCGGAGATACATGGGCTTCTACTTTTGTAGATGTATTCCGTACCTTAAACGAACTTGGAACTTTCACTACTCTTACCGATGGTGTAATCTTCCACAATACACTTGCTTCCTCTGACTATGGATTCTTAAAACATGGCACATTTGATCCTAGACCAAACTACTTTGCAGTATTGCTTTGGAACAGAATCATGGGTACAACCGTTTATAATACTGGTGAAGAAATCCGTGAAGGTGCTCATGTATTTGCACATTCTCGCAGAGATGGAAAAGATGGCGTTGCTTATCTCATCATCAACAACTCTGAGACAGATGAAACAACAGTAGAACTTCCAAAGTCAGCAGAGGTTTACAAGCTTCATGCAGACACACTTCGTGCTACAGTTATGAAATTAAATGGCAAGGAATTAGTTCTTGGTGAAAACAACGAACTTCCAGATATGTCTCCAGTAGTTATGGAAGGTTCACTTACATTAGAACCAGCGACAATCGCATTTGTTGTAATGTAAATAACTAAAAATAGTAATTAAAATAAGGGGCTGTTGCGCCACAGACAATTTTTTCGTCTATATTGCAACAGCCCCTTGGTTATTTATATTCTATTTTCCAACTGACCAGATGCGTTTGATGTCGTCTTGAATTTGCTCATAACTCCAAGAAAGGCGACTACGGTAAATACATTTTGGATCATTGATTTTATATCCATTTTCATCATAACCATAAATAACAATGAAGTGACCCTCCGAAGTAAAGTCTCCTGGCCGAACGGAGCAGATAAGGATGTTTCCCTGATCCAAATGTGCTTTTAAGTTCTCATCGCTTAGAGCAGGGTGTGTAACAGTTAATCCAAATTCGGTAGGATAGTTATCTAACAGTGCCCATGCTGTACCGACTCCTTCGATGTAGTGGCCTTCATCTAGACTATATTGTGTAATCACATCGGGTGTACATTCTCGATTACCAGTTAGATAAAAAACTGCCATAGAGAGGCAAGTAGGCCCACAACCAGAACTGCCGACTGTACCATTGGTGCCATAAGGCATATATCCCCAGCGAATATCCCATTGCAAGAGAAGTGGAAAATCTTCAGGCTGTTCCTCATCCGTAAAGTGACCATCCGTACTTCCATCTGAGGTTAAATAACCGTATAGGTAATCTGTCATTTCTGGATTGCCGGCACCAGAAAGCAAAAGTTCTAAAGGATACTGTTCTTCATTCATGTACACATAATACAAAGCAGGAAACCATTGGGAAAGTTCTTTCATTCGTTCCACAGCCTCCTCACGAGTACGTTTCACAGGTTGATCCACGTAATCCAACTCACACTTTTCTACATAAGAAAGAGGTTCGGTTATAATAGGCTCTGTATTTGCTTGGGTTTCTGTTTCAATTTCAGTAGAAACAGAAAGTTCGGTATCTTGCTTTCCAGAAGTAAATACAGAATTGTTCAATGAAAATAAAACAACACATCCAATGAGTAACACCATTGAGATGAATAATATAATTAATAAAGTTCTTAGTTTTTTCTTTTTACGTTCCATAGGAATACTCCAAATCTAATTTCATTAGTTTTCATCATAAGGTATAGGAGTATCCTATCACAATTTATCTAAACTTTCATCTGGAAAATAAAGAATTAAAAAGACATAATGCACCCCATCCGGTTTGTGGGTTTGGATATTCTCTAAAGCCAGGAAGGGCTTTTGCGCCATTAATCAAATACGCTCGTAATTTTTCACCATATAAAAACAAATCATTTCCCAATAAAATTCCCCATTGCATGAGTAAACTAGAGCTTCCTGTAACAAAAGGAGTAGCCATTGATGTACCTGAACGTTGTTCATATCCGCCGCCAGGTGCACAGGAAGTAATATTTACACCTGGTGCAACAAGGTCAGGCTTGATGAATTGGTTATTCCATGTAAAACCCCGTCCCGAGAAGGGCGCAATGGTATTTTGAAAGGCATCGTAGGCGCCTACGGTAATGGCACGGGAGGCGGTAGAAGGAATCGTCAATGTGGTTTCGGGTGAAGGCAGTAAAAAAGCAGTGGCTTCATTTCGTATGGCAGCAGAAGGCATCCACATATCCCACGTTCCATTTCGTATTTGTTGTGGCGTTAAACGTATGGTCCAAACACCGGGCGTCAAATAGGTTTCATCAGGCAGAAAGTCCAGATAGATTTCCTGAAAAGGTGTGTAAGGGGTAGGTTCTCCATTATAGGAATAAACCAGTGTTTCGCCAAAGGGATAACGCCATGTGCCAGGAGTAAGGGGGAGAGTAACACCACTGCCCACTGGTGGTATAAGTGTGATGGTAAATTCATCCCAGTAATTTTTCCACAACTGGATATTTAATGAGGTAGAAAAATCACTGATACTAAATTGTATATTTTCTGTTTGTCCCTCTGCTAAGATTCCGCCGGTGTGTCCGTTGGAAATGCCTTCGTTTCCGCTTCCAACTGCGATGGAAACACGGCCTAGTTCGCTGGCGGCATCCAGATAGGTTTCCAAAAGGGAACTTCCACTATGAGAACCATAGGTATTTCCGAAACTCAGATTCATGGCAAGTGGAATGTTTGCAACAAGACTTTGTCGAATACCAAAATCAATAGCCATCATAAGTAAAGAGGTACTAGGAAAACTATTTGGTCCTGGTCGACCAAGTTTTACGATGAGCAAATCTGCTTCGTATGCTACACCACGATACAGTCCGTTGGATGCCCGTCCATTTCCTGCAGCAATTCCAGTGACGTGGGT
>CAZDAP010000199.1:0-2779 GCA_964503585.1 uncultured Lachnobacterium sp.
TAATAGCAATACTAGTCACTCTAATTGGAGTGACTAGTATTTATTATTATCTGTTTGAAAACCAGGTGCGAAAGGATCTGCATGTATTGGCAGAGACATTGGTAGATTCCGGAGTATTTGAAAAAGAAAGATTGGAACATATTACGTTTAAATCTGAGGATGTTCGAGTGACATGGATAGATGAAGATGGTACTGTTTTATACGATAACTGGAATGATGCACAAAGCATGGAAAACCACTTGGAGCGACCAGAGATAAAGGATGCTTTTGAACGAGGCGAAGGAGACAGTATTCGTACCTCAGATACCATGCAGATAAATACCTATTACTATGCACTTAAAATAGAGGATGGTACAGTGGTGCGTGTTGCTCGAAATGCTAGTAGCGGTGCCAGTATTTTTATGAATGCCATGCCGACGGTGCTGACCATTATAGTTATCGTAATTATTATGTGTATCGCATTAGCTGATTATCTGACAAAACAGTTAATCAATCCAATTGCTGCCATTGCGAATAAACTGGATGATAAAGAAGGAACAGGAGGTTCTGACGAAGTATACAAAGAATTAGAACCATTTGTTCAGACAATTCGTGCACAGCATGAAAACATCTTATCTGCGGCAAAAATGAGACAGGATTTTACAGCTAGTGTAACCCATGAATTAAAAACTCCATTAACAGCCATAACAGGTTACGCCGAGTTGATTGAAAATAAGATGTCTACCGAAGAACAAAATGTTATTTTTGCAGGAGAGATACGTAAGAATTCGAACCGACTTTTGACCTTAATTAACGATATTATTCGTTTGTCAGAATTAGACCATACAGAAATTGGCACGGATTTTGAGGTAATTGATTTATATGCATTGGCAAAAGATTGTGCACAGAATATACAAGTAAATGCAAAACGTAGAAATATCGATTTTGTGCTAACTGGTGATTCGTGCATGGTAAATGGAAATCGCCACATGCTTTGTGAGTTAATAGAGAATTTGTGTGAAAATGCAATTCGATATAACAACGAGGGTGGATTTGTACATTTGACCATAGGAGAAAAGAATGGCAGAGCTGTTTTGCTAGTGGAAGACAATGGCATAGGAATTCCAGAAAAATACAAGGAACGAGTATTTGAACGTTTTTACCGTGTGGACAAGAGTCGTTCAAAGGAAACTGGCGGTACAGGATTAGGGTTGGCGATTGTGAAACATATCGTAGCGATTCATTCTGCAGAAATAAAACTGGAGAGTGAAGTTGGTAAGGGAACCTCCATAACCGTAAAATTTTAAAATAATGTAGGTCGTAAGGTGTTGTTTTATGTGGAATCATGTGGAACAACGCCTTTTTTGTGAAATCCTCTTGGAAGAATTCAGAAAATATGATAAAACAGAATAGTATGAATTTTATGAGTGAAACAGAGAAAAGGAGAATATCATGTATCAGGAAATTTCACAACTTCTTATGTATGGAGACATTGATGAGAATGAAATACTTTACCAAATGGGACAGTTGTTTGCCCGCTTTGAAAAAGGTGGATATGACAAGATGGAATTGGTGCGTGACATCAATACACAGGTCAAACGTATTTTAAAAGTGGCTACAGATTATGGGTTTGATGATAATCTCTGGCATAACTACCTGACGTTTTATTTGATGATGAATGAAAATCCATTTAGTATGACATGTGAAAAAGTGGGTGCTAGTGAGGGAAGTGTAAATACACTGGTACAGCAGGATTTTGCCCTTTTCAAAAAATTGTTTGATTATGATTTCTCAAGAATTGAAGAAGCATTGGAAATTTCTTGTTTTTCAAGCATTTCTAACTATAAAGCTATTGTAAAAAAAGATCTTATGTACAATAAGAATGTAAGTGAAAAAGTTCGTGCCCTTAGTAAAAAGTTAGAAGAAACAAAAAACGAAAAAGAGTTTTTCCAAGTTATTTCTGATTTTTATAAAGATTACGGCGTAGGCATGTTCGGTATGAATAAAGCATTTCGTATTGAAGAAAAACCAGAGGGTGGAATCTGTTTTAAACCAATTAATAATATGGATACGGTGATGTTGGATGATTTGATTGGCTATGAAATTCAGAAGAAAAAACTGGTAGACAATACACAGGCCTTTGTAGATGGAAAAAAAGCAAACAATGCGCTTTTATTTGGTGATAGTGGTACAGGTAAGTCTACAAGCATCAAAGCTATCGTAAACCAGTTCTATGATGATGGTTTGCGTATGATTGAAATCTATAAGCATCAGTTTAAATATCTCTCTGCTGTGATTTCAGAAATCAAGAATCGTAATTATAAATTTATTATCTATATGGATGATTTGTCTTTCGAAGAATTTGAAATTGAGTATAAATATCTGAAGGCAGTTATTGAAGGCGGTGTAGAAACCAGACCGGATAACATCTTAATCTACGCAACTTCAAACCGTCGTCATTTGATTAAAGAGACTTGGCGTGACCGCAATGATGTGGACACTTCTATTGATAGACATCATTCAGATACAGTGGAAGAAAAACTTTCATTGGTAAATCGTTTTGGTGTTACTATCAGCTTTTCAAAGCCAAGCCAGAAGGAATTCTTTGAAATCGTGATTGCGTTGGCAAGAAGAGAAGGCATTACCATGTCAGATGAAGAACTGAAAGCAGAAGCAAACAAATGGGAGCTTAGCCATGGTGGATTGTCGGGAAGAACCGCGGCTCAGTTTATTAATTATTTATTGGGTCAAGTGTAAGCAGGAGGAAAAATGTTATACCAAATTAATAATGGCGCCGTTG
>CAZDAP010000200.1:0-2771 GCA_964503585.1 uncultured Lachnobacterium sp.
CACACAGGTTTCGGTAAAACCACCTACATTTGTTGTGTTTGTAAATGATAAGAACCTGATGCATTTTTCTTATACAAGATATTTGGAAAACCGCATCCGTGATACCTTTGGATTTAAGGGAACAGCTCTTAAATTCATCACCCGTGAACGAAAGGAAGATAAATAATTATGATATTGCGTTTAGCATCATTAGCAATAGGATATCTTTTTGGAACTTTCCAAACAGGTTATATTTATGGAAAATTAAAAGGAGTAGATATTCGCCAGCATGGAAGTGGTAATACAGGTGCTACCAATTCTCTTCGTACTTTTGGATGGAAAGGCGGAGCAATCACTTTTATCGGAGATTGTTTAAAAGCAATTTTAGCAATCTTTGTTGTAAAAATGTTTTTTGGTGATTCATTTGATGGAAGTGTCAAGGTTTTAGAATTATATGCAGGCATGGGAGCAGTGTTGGGACATAATTTCCCATTCTATTTGAAATTTAAAGGTGGAAAAGGAATTGCCTGTACATTGGCAGTAGCATTTACAGTATGCCCAGGTACGGTACCAGTGTGTCTGACAGTTTTTTTCCTTTGTCTTGCACTTAGTAAGTATGTATCATTAGGTTCTATCCTTATGGTATTACTTTTTATGATTCAGGTATTTGTATTTAACTTTTATGGTGTATTAGGATTGGAAGGCAGTGCGATAATTGAATTTAATGTATTAGCATTTATTTTCTGTGCGATGGCGATTTTTCGTCACAAAGCAAATATCGTACGTTTATTTAATGGAACTGAAAACAAGATTGGACAGAAAGCGGAGATTAAGAAGGAATGCGAAAAATAGGAATTATTGGTGCAGGCAGCTGGGGAACAGCTCTTGCAGTAAATCTTACTAGAAACAATCATGAAGTAACTATTTGGTCTATTATGGAAGATGAAATCAAGATGTTAAATGAACATAGAGAACATCTTGATAAACTTCCAGGTGTGAAACTGGATGAGAGCATGCAGTTTACTACAGATTTGGAATCGGCAATCAAAGGTATGGATATGCTTGTATTGGCAGTACCTTCAATCTTTACAAGAAGTACAGCCAAGAATATGAAGCCTTTCGTAGAAGATGGTCAGATTATCGCATGTGTAGCAAAAGGTATTGAAGACGATACGTTTATGACAATTACTGACATTGTGGAAGAGGAAATTCCACAGGCAGATGTTTGTGTGCTTTGCGGACCTTCTCATGCAGAAGAAGTAGGTATGGGACTTCCAACTACTGTAGTAGCTGGGGCAAAAACCAGACAGAGTGCAGAATATGTTCAGGATACATTTATGAACGAAACTTTCCGTGTATATACAAGTCCAGACATGCTTGGTATGGAACTTGGTGGTTCTTTAAAGAATGTAATTGCTCTTGCAGCAGGTATGTGTGACGGTCTCGGTTATGGAGATAATACAAAGGCTGCACTTATTGTACGTGGTATTTCAGAAGTAACACGTCTGGCATTTGCCATGGGTGCAAAAACAGAAACCATCAATGGACTTACAGGTATTGGTGATTTAATCGTAACTTGTCAGAGTAAGCACAGCCGTAACCGTAAAGCTGGTGAACTTATGGGACAGGGAATGACCATGGAAGAGGCTACCAAAGAAGTTAAGATGGTAGTAGAAGGTGTTTATTCTGCAAAAGCAGCTCTTGCATTAGGTAAAAAATATTATGTAACGATGCCTATTATTGAAGAAGTGAATAAGGTACTATTCGAGAATAAATCTGCAAAAAGTGCAGTAAATGATTTAATGCTTCGTGAAAAACGCGTAGAAAATAATACTTTGGATTGGAAGTAGGAGTAAAAGTTGCTATGGAAAAAATTCGTATTAAGTATTTTACAGATAAAATTGAAAAGTTAGATTATATCGATGGAAAATCTGATTGGATTGATCTTCGCGCTTCTGAAGAAGTAGAATTAAAAGCAGGGGATTTTAAGTTGATTCCTCTTGGTGTTGCTATGGAACTTCCAAAAGGATATGAAGGACATCTTGCACCACGTAGTTCTACATTTAAAACATGGGGACTTATCCAGACAAACAGTATTGGTATCGTAGATAATACTTACTGTGGTGATAATGACATGTGGAGAATGCCAGTTTACGCAACCCGTGATACAGTGATTCATGTAAATGATCGTATTGCACAGTTTAGAATAGTAGAAAATCAGCCAAAAATTTTGTTTGAAGAGGTAGAACATCTTGGCAATGATAGTCGAGGTGGATTTGGCTCAACAGGAAAACAGTAAATAGTGATATGTAAAAAAGATTTACTTGATTTAACAGGTAAATCTTTTTTTTATTGTACAAAATTACAAATTTGGTAATTGACAGATTTTGAAATATAATTATAATTCTTTTTAGGATTTAGGGAAATAAAAAGGGAATAGTCTTATGTAATTCGTGGAGGTAATTAGAATGATTAAGATTGTTTCGGATAGTACTTGTGATTTGACAAGAGAATTAATTGAAAGGTATGAGATTCAAATCGCACCTTTGCATATTTTATTGGGCGAAAACGAGTATTTGGATGGCGTGGAGATTACGCCAGATGAGATTTATGAGTGGGCAGATGCCAATGAGGATACACCTAAAACATCTGCTATTGGTTACGAAGATGCCATTAACATTGTTAAGCAGATTGCAGATACAGATGATGAGATGATTGTATTTACAATTTCAGGAAGTATGTCCACCACAGTTAATGTATTTCGAATGGCTGTAGAGGAACTGGAATTAGAA
>CAZDAP010000201.1:0-1307 GCA_964503585.1 uncultured Lachnobacterium sp.
ATAGTTCATTCTCTGCATAAATGAGGAAGAGCCTGTTCTATCCACATAATTCAAGGATAATTTTTCTATATATTCTGCCATTGTCATTTTGCATTCTTTTACGCATAATTCCATAGCCATCTGCGCACTTGTTTTGGCAAAATAGCCAATCACAAATGAAAACAGATTCAATCCCAGAAATAAAACAGCACTGCTGATAATTGCTTCCATCGTCCCATTGATCAGCATGGTATCAATTGCATTTCCAAATATCATCGTACTTGCCAGCCCTATCATAGAATCCAGCAAACTTATAACTATAAACATGATTAAAATTATCTTTTGAGACTTGATATATCTCCACTCAAACTGAAAAATCCTTAAAAATTCTTTCATACAAAATCACCTCATGAAATACTTTTAGTGCTATCGAGATACCTCGATAGCACTTCAAATTAGAACCTTATCATATATTTTTGTATAAATTTTATTCTAATTAATTATTTTAAAACTCAATTGAAACATTCTTACAGTCTTTAAATACTTGCACTATACTCTATACTTTTCTTTTCACATATTTCTAAAAATGCCTTCGTAAGAGATGCGATACTTCCCATATCTAATAATGGTTCACCGCCATACCATGTAATATATAAGGAACCGCCCATAACAACATGTTCCTCTACATATTTAATAATCGCATTTTTTGTTTCCTCATTAAGGTAACTCTCATCAAGAACATCTTTTTCATAACAATATTTGCATCCAAAATTACAATCTTTGGTAATCGCTAACGTTAATGATAATGATTGATTTCCAAATCTAGCCTGCAACATATCATAACGAATCATATCCAATTCAGATACCCCATCTGCTACGGCAAATCCATTTTCGTATAATGCTTTTGCAAATTCTGGTGCCTTATCTTCTAACTCTTCTTCTGACCAATTCACAAACTGCTCGGTATGTTCTACATCCAATTCTGCCATTCCACCAGTTCTGGAATTGTAAAGAATCCTTTTGTCATTTTCTCCTTCGAATAGAAAATTATAATATGACTTCTTCATTTGTCTATTCCTTTCTTTCGTTTGGCTTGTGCTGTGTACATACATATTATTGCTTATCGACATAAAAATAACCATACCAAAATCGGTTAAACTTTCTAACCGATTCTGGTATGGTCTTTCTATTAGATTTCGTATAAAATCATTCCGTTACTAAATTTATTATATAATTTTAAGGAGGCACTTATGAAAAACAATAAACTTATGAAATTATTCTTATCTTTCTTAGTGGTATTAACCATTACTTGTACAAATGCAAATCTT
>CAZDAP010000201.1:1407-2756 GCA_964503585.1 uncultured Lachnobacterium sp.
TCCAAATCCAATTTTTCTTTTAATATATTATTTTTCTTCTCTGCCTCTTCATATTCATGACGAAATATCAAATTATTCACTTCCACCATAATATCCAATAACTCATAATTCTCCGTCGAAAGAACAGAATAGTTTTTTGTTCCATCTCTCCCCATTTTCTCCATCAACTGCTGGTAGGTCTTTTTCTTTACCTTAACTTTTCCATTTTCGATACGAGACAAGGTCTGTACCGAACATACTCCATCAGAAAGTTCTTCCTGACTTAGTCCTAATGCTTCCCTTGTTAATTTTATAATTTGTCCTACATTGTAATTTGACATCCCAAATGCTCCTTACAAAAACACTCTGCTTTTTGCATCATCTCTACATCATCAATCGCCATAGACATATAATATATTTCGTTACATCTTTGTAGCAGATTCCTTCTTCTTTCTTCCCAATCATCTGTTTGCTTATACAGGTGGAATTCTGCAAGCATTTTCATGAAATGAAATTCTGTGATGTATAGATAAGTTCTGCCTGCTTGCAGATATGAAATCGCATATTCTGTTGTTTTTTTCAACTCATACCAGTTTTCATCCTGCTCATATTTTTTTCCGTAATAATACAAGAATGGGACCAAAACTTCAGCCTTTTCTTCCACATCATACATCTCATCCACAAAACGAAATAACGAACCCATACTATCTTCGGAATACCCTTCATACAAGAGCAATTCATAAATCATCCGAATTTCAAATTTGCTGTATAAACGCAAACGCTGTGTAGGTTCTAGAAAATCACCTCTCGTTAGATTTATCGCTTTATAAAGATGCGTTACAATGTCTTTCACTTCTTTGTCTTCTGCTTTCATAATCATAGCCTCATGAAACAACAGAAATTGTTCATGCAACTCATGTGTATCTGGAATATTTTTTCTATATTCTGCGATATATGTTTTTGCAGACTCTAGTTCTTCAGCATCTACAGCCTTTTCAATATTTTCTCTTAAAATATAATAATAATAGTCTTCCTCATTTAAAAGAAACTCAAATCGATTTGTTGTCTTTCCCAAGCGGCTCAACAATGTCTCTGAAATCAGCGAGTCAAATTCCCTCTCCCCTGTTTCAATACGTGACATCGTCATTTCATTGCAGATACCCTCGCAGACCTGCATCTGTCCTAGTTTACTTTTTTCTCTATAATGAAGCACTGCATTTCCAACACCATATAATTCCATTCTATCTCTCCTATCAAATCCATATGTATATTTTATCATAGGAATTATGCACTCACAACAAATAGATAATACATATCAAATAAAAAAGAGCATCGCTCCATAACTAAAACTTAGTTACTTTACGATGCTC
>CAZDAP010000202.1:0-2735 GCA_964503585.1 uncultured Lachnobacterium sp.
TTGGTCGTGAACCATCTCCAGAAGAAATTGCAGAAGAAATGAATATGCCAGTAGATCGTGTACGTGAAATCTTAAAGATTTCTCAGGAACCAGTTTCTTTGGAAACTCCAATCGGTGAAGAAGAAGATTCACATCTTGGTGACTTTATCAAAGATGACAATGTGCCAGTTCCTGCGGATGCAGCAGCATTTACACTGTTAAAAGAACAGTTAGAAGAAGTACTTGGTACATTAACAGAACGTGAACAGAAGGTTCTTACGCTTCGTTTCGGTTTAGAAGATGGACGTGCACGTACATTGGAAGAAGTAGGTAAAGAATTTAATGTAACACGTGAACGTATTCGTCAGATTGAGGCAAAAGCGCTTCGCAAACTCCGCCATCCAAGCAGAAGCCGCAAGTTAAAAGACTATTTAGAGTAGAATCATGAAATTATCAAAACGAATGAAGGCCGTTGCATCCATGGTAACTCCAGGCAGTACGTTGGCTGACGTTGGAACGGACCATGGATATGTGCCAATTGCATTGGTACAGGGCAAAAAGATACCCAAAGCAATTGCTATGGACATTAATAAAGGTCCTCTTCAGAGAGCCTGTGAACATATCGCAGAATGTAGTTTGGAGGACTACATAGAAACCCGCCTTTCAGATGGGGTGGAGAAACTAGAGGTGGGAGAAGTAGACACCATACTGATTGCTGGAATGGGAGGGGAATTGGTAATACACATTCTTTCTGAGGGAAGGGAAGTTTGTAGAAGTGCCAAGGAACTGGTGTTACAGCCACAATCCGAACTGGAGAAAGTTCGTAGATTTCTTCGTGATGAAAAATATCAAATTGTAGATGAAGATATGGTCATCGAGGATGGGAAATACTATCCAATGATGAAGGTTGTTCCAGTAGAAGAGGATCATTTCTGGGATGTGATTCCAGAGGAAGCGATTCGTGCCTGCTATATGTATGGACCACTTCTTTTAAAGAATGGAAATCCATCTCTTCGCAAGTTTTTAGTAAAGCAGCATAAACAGTTCACTAAGATACTAAAAGAACTGCAAAAACAGCCAGATTCAGAGGCTATTTCTAATCGAAAAAAAGAAGTAATGGATGAAATATCATTAAATGAATCTGCATATACAATATTGGGGGCGATAAAAAATGCAGGATTATAAAGTTGACATGACAAGTAAATGTGAAAAACGTGCCTATAGACGCAGTGTGATTCTTTTGATGCAAAAAGCAATCTGCAATATATGGGACAAATTGGTACATGTACGTGTACTTCATTCCTTAGGAGAGGGATATTACTGCGAATTAGAAGATATGGAAATCGACAAAGGCATGCTTCTTCTAGTAAAAGATGAAATGTTTCGCCTTGTGGAAAAAGATCTTCCAATTGTAAAAATGACAGTAAAAACAGAAGAGGCAAGATCTATTTTTCATGAAAATGGGATGCTGGATAAAGAACGATTGATGAAATTCCGTCGTAGTTCTCGTGTAAATTTACATTGTCTAGATGGAATGATGGATTATTATTATGGTCCAATGGCACCATCCACAGGTTATTTAAAATGGTTCGATTTGGAACTTTATGAGGATGGATTTGTACTTATGTTTCCAAGTGCCAATTCTAATTTAGTGGAGCCATTAGATACTTCTAATAAATTATTCCAGACCTTACAACATTCGAAAGGATGGAGTAAAATGCTGGGTGTAGGTTCTGTTGGTGCTTTAAATGAAGCAATCAGTCAGGGACGTGGTAATGAAATCATTCTTCTTCAGGAAGCATTGATGGAGGAACGTATCGGAGCCATCGCAACAGAGATTGCACAGGACAGTAGTAAGAAATTTATCATGATTGCAGGACCATCCTCCTCTGGTAAAACGACATTTTCAAACCGTTTATCAATTCAGCTTAGTGCGAAAGGACTTTGTCCTCATCCAATTGGTTTAGATGATTATTATATTGATCGTGAAAAATGTCCTCGTGACGAGAATGGAAATTATGACTTCGAGTGCTTAGAAGCCATTGATGTAGAATTATTTAATCATGATATGGTAGCACTTTTGAATGGAGAAGAAATTGATATGCCAACCTTCAATTTCAAAACCGGTAAGCGTGAATATCGTGGAAAGAAATTAAGACTTGGTGAGAACGATATTCTTGTTATCGAAGGAATTCATGGATTGAACGATAAGTTATCCCATTCCTTACCAGTAGAAAGTAAATTCCGTATTTATATTTCTGCACTGACACAGTTAAGCATTGATGAGCACAGTCCACTTCCAACTACAGATGGAAGATTGCTTCGTCGAATTGTGCGTGACGCTAGAACTAGAAATACCACAGCACAGGAAACCCTTGCTATGTGGCATTCGGTTCGTCGTGGAGAAGAAAAATATATCTTCCCATTCCAAGAAAGCGCAGACGTGATGTTTAACTCTGCTCTTGTATACGAATTGGCAGTATTGAAAACCTTTGCAGAACCACTGTTGTTCCAAATTCCAACGGATGCAGAGGAATACGAAGAAGCCAAGAGACTTTTAAAATTCTTGGACTATTTCCTGCCACTTCCTACAGAAGGAATTGCCCAGAACTCGCTGATGCGAGAATTTATTGGTGGAAGTTGTTTCCACGTGTAATAACGATATAGCTCAGTAATGAGATTTTCTATAAACTACGAAAGTTAGACTACAGGAATAGCCCTTCTGACTCGTGCTTCAAGCATGTGATTTACTAAAT
>CAZDAP010000203.1:0-2722 GCA_964503585.1 uncultured Lachnobacterium sp.
ATGGAACTGACAAACGGTGAAGGTGTTGACGCAGTGTTGGATTGCGTTGCAAATGCAGAGTCATTGTCCGATGCGCTTTCTGTTGTAAAGTCAGCGGGTCAAGTGGTTCTCGTCGGCAATCCAAAGGGTGACGTTCCAATGGATAAAAATACTTACTGGAAGATTTTGCGCAAGCAGATTCGTTTGACGGGGACATGGAACTCGAGATTCACTCATTCTGATCAGGACGATTGGCATACCGTGTTACAAGAGTGCTCAAAGGGCAATCTTCATTTAAAAGAGTTAATTACCCATAGTTTACCATTTGATGCATTGGATCAAGGTTTGGCAATTATGAAAGATAAGACGGAGTATCGCAATAAGGTGATGATTGTGAAGGGGTAATTAAATATATTGACATACTTTTAAGATGATCATATAATTTGTATATGCGAATCGAATGACATATGAGCATGTGAAAGCATGCTTATATATTTAAGTAAAAAATACGCATAGACGTTTTGGATTTGGCGTGCATGTGTGGAGAGCAAATGGAACATTTATACACTGGAAGCGGAAAGGTTAAGGTGAAGACGATGTGTGAAGTTGCGGAACGTTTGAAGAAGATGGGGAGAGAGGAAGGTATAGAAGAAGGCAAAATATTAACATTGATAGATTTAGTACAAGAAGGTGAGTTGTCTATAGAACGAGCTGCGCAGAGGATGGGAATGACGGTTGAGGCATTTGAGAAGAAAATGAAATTTTACATGTAACAATATGAGCAACGCCAAAAGAATTGATACAGTATTGACAAAAGTGTATCAACAGTATACTATATATAATATAAATGATGAGAAGATAAAAGAAATTTTATTAGCTCTTCGTGCTGCAGATTTTGTGAGTCAGGACATGAGTAATAATGAAAAGCATGTGGAGGATGTTGTTTGTAAATTTATTAAAGTTTATCCATTAATGCCAAAATGGAAAGAGAATGCAGATTATGAAGAGGTATCGTTATATATTAAGATGGTGAAACCGCAAGATGGACAACCAATATTTATTATATCCTTCCATGAAGCGGAACAATAAAAAGCGTAATGACATATTTTTACATATTATTCTCAAGAAACCATTAAGATAAGTATTACAAAAGAAAAGGAGACAATAGCATGGCTGATAGAATGCATGAAGTATTATGTTGGAATTGCCGTAAAAAAGTTTCATATAGAATTAAAGCAAGAGAAGAAGAAAAGATTATTAAAGGTAATACATATCACTTTAATGAAAAATATGCAGTATGTGATATATGTGGTGAAGAGATTATGGTTCCAGGTCTTGATGATGAAAATGACCGTGAAATAGATAATATATTTAGGCGACAGAATGATTTAATTACAATTGACGAAATTGTTTTATTAATGAAAAAATATAATATCGAAAAACGTCCATTGTCAAAATTATTAGGATTAGGCGAAATTACGATTACACGATATTTAGATGGACAACTCCCTGCAAAGAAATATTCAGATATGTTAAAAAGGGTGTTGTGTTACGATGAAGCTATGACATCCATTCTGGAGTCAGGTAGGGGAATGATTACCGATAATGCATATAAAAAGGTGGAAGAGTCTATAAAAGGACGAAAACGTTTGTGGGGGCACTCTTCTAAAATAGAAATTATAGCATTATATATAATTGATTCGGTATATGACATAACAAATCTATCGCTTCAAAAATTACTATATTATTATAAAGCTATGGGATATGTGTTTTATAATAAAGATATGCTCGAAGAAGGATGCGAAGCATGGGTGCATGGTCCTGTTTTTACAAAAATATATGATAAATACAAATCTTTTGGACGTGAAACGATTATAAACGAATTTGAGGAATGGGATTATAGCGAATTACTTACACCCCAAGAAATAGATTTATGCGATTATGTTTTGAGAAATTTTGCAATTTACAATGGGGGTATTTTAAGAGAATTTACACATAAGGAATTGCCATGGTTAGAAGCTAGAGAAGGACTAGGAGAAACGGAACGCTGTACAAATGTTATTAAAGAAACTCTTATGTATGAATATTTTAATGAAATGAATAAGAAATATGGGTTTGATAAAAGTGAGGGAATAGCCAATTATATTAAATCGTTGGATGTTATCTAATTATATAAAGATGTTAGTGAAAGAGTAAAGTTAAGGCAAAGACTATGTGCAACTGCATAAAATATTGTTTTTTTCTTTTCGCTGTTATATTATATTCCTAGAAATAGAAAGAATTTGAGGAAAATAATATGGTAATCAGTGAAAAGATTTTTGAATTAATAAAAGCAAGAGGAATGAATCAGAAGGAGTTTGCGCTGGCGACAGGTATATCTCAGAGTACCATTAGTGATTGGAAAACAAAGAAAACCAATCCTGCAGCAGACAAAATCATGGTGATTTGTGATGTGCTGGGCGTAACGCCAGTGGAGCTACTGACTAGTGGCGAGCAGTTTAAGGCCTATGAGCCTGACAAAGTGCTAAAATTAGAGATGGATCCAGAGAAGTATACCTTGATTGAAACAGTAAAACAAATGGACAAGGACCAGGTGCGCAGAGTTATGGCGTATGTGGAGAAGATGAAGAAATAAAAATAGACCATGAGATTTGTATCTCATGGTCCTTTTTGTTATTTCATCAAATCTTATGCACAAACAATCCACTTCTAAGTTTTGGCTCAAACCAAGTAGACTTAGGAG
>CAZDAP010000204.1:0-2708 GCA_964503585.1 uncultured Lachnobacterium sp.
AAGGTCAGTTCGTTAAGATTTCAGCAGCTTCTCTGAAAGAAAGTCATCCACATGATATTCAGATTACAAAAGAAGCTCCAAACTACAGCACAGAAAACTAAAAATGATGAAAGGTGTAAAAATTTTATGGAATTTGGGCCCGGGCATATAGGCCAATTAGTTTGTATTTTAGTTTTAGTCTTTTTATCGGCGTTTTTCTCATCATCCGAGACCGCTCTTGCAACTGTAAACAAAATCCGTATGAAGAACTTGGCAGAAAATGGCGACCAGCGTGCCGCAAAGGTTTTAAAAGTAACCAGCGACAGCGGTAAAATGCTCTCTGCTATTTTAATTGGTAACAACATCGTTAACCTTTCTGCATCTTCCTTAGCAACCATTCTTGCTATTGATATTTTTGGTGATGTAGGTTCTGGTATTGCAACTGGTGTTTTAACCATCATTATTCTTATCTTCGGTGAAGTATCACCAAAGACCATGGCAACAATTAAAGCAGATTCTTTTGCTCTTAGTATTGCAGGAATTATCGACGTTTTAATGTTTGTCTTAACACCAATCATCTTCATTATCAACAAACTTGCATCTGGTGTTTTATGGATACTTCGTATTAATCCAAACGATGTAGACAAAGCCATGACCGAAGATGAAATCCGTACCATCGTGGATGAAAGTCAAGAATGCGGAGCCATTGAAGACGAAGAACGTGAAATGATTCATAATGTATTTGACTTCGGCGATTCTCTCGCAAAAGAAGTTATGATTCCACGAATTGATATGACCTTTGTGCAGGCAGATGCATCTTTTGAAGAATTAATTGATATATATCGTGAAAATAAATACACACGTCTTCCAGTATATGAAGAATCCACCGACCACGTAATCGGTATCATCAATATGAAAGACGTTATCCTCATTGATAATGTGAAAGAATTCTCAATCCGTAACATTATCCGCGAGCCATATTTTACATATGAGCACAAAAACACAGCTGATTTATTTGTAGAAATGCGTAAGTCTTCTATTCCGCTCGCCATCGTCCTCGACGAATATGGCGTAACTGCTGGTATGATTACGTTAGAAGACCTTTTGGAAGAAATCGTTGGTGAAATTCGTGATGAATATGACAGCGATGAAGAAGATGCTATCGTACAGCTTAGTGCGTACGAATACATGGTATTGGGTTCCACAAACCTTGATGACGTAAACGACGAATTAGAAGTAGATTTCGAATCCGATGATTATGATACAATCGGCGGATACTGTCTCCAGCTTCTAGACCACCTTCCTGAAGAAAATGAAACTCTTTTCACAGAAGATGGTGTCGTAATCAAAATCAAAGAAGTAGACAAGAACCGAATTGAACGCATTTACATTCGTCTCCCTGAAAAAGCGGAAACAGAAGAAGATTAAACATAAAAAACTGCCACAAAATGGACAATGTCCATAATGTGGCAGTTTTTAAATCTGAATTTAATTTTTATTTCAAATGCGCTTTTATACTCTTATTAAGTTCATTAGCGATACGATCGTTCGCCTCATTACTCTCTCGAATCTCATCAATTTCCTCTGAAATCACCAAGACACTATTGGTAAATTCCCCTACTGCATTCGCAGATTCCATTGCAGAATTACGAATTGACTCAATGGTCTTTGTGGCCTCATCCAATGACTCAGAAAGGCTGCTTGCAATATATGCAAAGTCTTGCATCTTATCAAACATAATTTTGGAATCACCCTGATATTTATGTCCCACTTCAACCAATTCCGTATAACTACCAACAGTCTTGTCCTTCATGAATTCCACTACCTTATTTGCCTCGTCCGCAAGTTGTGTAACTGCATTCAAAACAGTAGCAGAAATTTCACTAATCTCTTTAGCAGTAGTACTGGTCATAACAGAAAGTTTGTTAATTTCATCGGCAACGATAGCAAATCCTCTACCTGCATCACCTGCATGGGCCGCTTCAATAGACGCATTTAACGCTAAAAGGTTTGTCTGGTCTGCGATTTCCAAAATATCTCTTGTTAAATCCAAAATACGTTCCGCTTTTTTGGATTCTTCTATCTTTTTAAGCATAGACGCTTCTACTTGTTCCGCCATAGCCTCTACTTCTCGACGCTGAATTTCTGAACGTGTCATAATATCATAGGCGGTATTATTACTATCCTGAGCATAATCCTTACCATCCTGAGCCTCTTCACTCATCTGTGTAAAGGATTCATCCATTTCTTCCATGGAATCCGATAATTCTGTTATGTTTGCAGACATTTCCTCCAAGGAAGCAGAAAACTCTTCCATAACGCTAGACATATTCATCGTTTCCCCCGCAACCGACTGAATACGCTTCGCCACATCATCAATAGAATGAGCAAGATTATCGGCATTTTCCTGTACGTCAACAAACACTTCGCGTACTTTTTCTCTCTCTTGCTCTGCTATATTTTCACGTTTTTTTCCTTTGTTAAACAAACTCATAAATAACCCCACCTTTTGCCGTCAAACAATACCTATTGTCATTATAGCAAAGGTGTTTTTATCCGTAAAGATTTTTTAGGAAGTGTCAGTAGAAATTTTTTCAATAAACGTGTATGATGATGATAACCTCAGTTTACAAAGGATACTTTTCGTGGACAATATCGTAATTCTACTATAACCGTTCTAGTTCATCCATCCAGATTCGCGCGCATGCGTCGGAAGGAATCATAAGGTC
>CAZDAP010000205.1:0-2692 GCA_964503585.1 uncultured Lachnobacterium sp.
ATCGATGAATGGAATGAAAAGCAGAAAAATGGAAATTAGAAAAACAAAATTAGAAGAATTAGATCAGGTGATGGAGGTTTATGCGCATGCGAGAAAATTTATGGCAGAGCATGATAATCCAAATCAGTGGAAGAATAATAAGCCAACTAGAGAACAGATTAAAGAAGATATTCTTGCAGGAAAACATCATGTGTGCATGGAAGGAGACAGGATTGCGGCGGTATTTTACTTTGCCCACGAAGAAGATCCGACTTATGTAAAAATTTATGATGGAAATTGGCTGAATGAGGAAGACTATAGCGTGGTTCACCGCATTGCATCCTCTGGGGTTGTAAAAGGAGCTGGCTCTTTTTGTATGAATTGGGCAGCTTCCCAATGTGTGAATTTAAAAATAGATACACACAAAGATAATTATGTGATGCAGAACATGCTAAAAAAATGTGGATTTACCCACTGTGGAACAATTTATTTAGAAGATGGGGAACCAAGGCTTGGTTTCCAGAAGGTATGTAAAAATGATTAAAGTAGAAAAATTATCCTACTCTTTTCCAGAAAAAGATTTATACAAAGATGTTTCGTTTACTCTTGAAGATGGACAACATGCTGTTTTAATCGGAAGTAACGGTACAGGAAAAACAACGTTAGTAGATATTTTATTAAATGATGAAAAATATCTTTATGATGGAAAAATCATCCGAGAACTTGAAGGACGAGTAGGTTACGTTAGCCAGTATGAAAAGGAAGAAAAAGATAGGGAAATTACAGTATTTGATTTCCTAAGTGAAGACTTTGTTCGTATTCAAAAAGAAACCGAAGAAGTTTGTAAAGAAATGGAAACAAACTTTGATGATATGGAAGCGCTTTTAGAAAAGTATCAGACGTTATTGGATGAGTTCGCTGCAGTTGACGGGGATAATTATGAAAGTAATATCAAGAAACAGTTGAAAACTGCAGGTCTAACCCATACGGAGAATTTAACCATTTCTGCCATCAGTGGTGGTGAATACAAATTGTTACAGGTTGTAAAACAGATGCTTCTTATGCCATCTCTTTTAGTTATGGACGAGCCAGATGTATTTCTGGATTTTGATAACTTAAACGGGTTAAGAGAACTAATCAATTCTTATAAAGGAACAATTTTAGCAATTACTCATAACCGTTTCCTGTTGAATCATTGCTTCAACAAGATTCTACATTTAGAAGATACGGATATTCAAGAATTTGACGGCACTTTCGTAGAGTATAATTTCTCTCTGTTGGCAAAGAAAATAGAGATGCAGGAGCAGGTGGCGAAAGAACAGGAAGAAATCGACCGTAATCAGAAGATTGTGGAGAAACTTCGTGCCAATGCAACAGTTGTTACCAGTGCTTCCCGTGGTAAAGCACTTCATGCCAGAGTATCTTATTTAGAGAGATTAGAGGCGAGACGTATCAAAGCACCATTCGTAAATCTTCGCCAGCCAAAGATTCAGTTGCCATTAGTGGCTGCTGATGCAGATTTTGCTTTCGAAAAAGAGGTTGTTAGTGAGATGCTAACAGAGAAAAAGCCATTAATGGAAGCAGGAGAATGTTTGCCAGAAGAAAAGAGAACCGTTCTTCAGGTAGAGGATTATAAGATTGCCTATGAATGTATTCTTTTGGAAAATGTGCGTTTTGAGATCAAAGAAGGCGATAAGGTAGCAATTGTTGGTCCAAATGGTACTGGCAAAACCACACTTCTTCGTGATATTTATCGAAACAATAGCGGGCACATCTCCATTGCGGAAGATGTGGAAGTGGGATTTTTATCCCAGATTCATGGCGAGATGCTAAAGGAATCCAATACGATTTATGAAGAGTTTGAAGAAATGGGCTTCCAAACCCATAGAGAAATTGCGGAATACTTGGAAGGCTATTATTTTGATGTGGATATGTTAAACAGCAAGATAGAGGTGCTTTCTGGTGGTGAAAAAAATCTGCTTCAGTTAGCAAAGATTGCAGCAGGCAATGCAAATCTATTGTTATTGGACGAACCAACCAGTCATTTAGACACGTACGCACAGATTGCGTTAGAAAAAGCCATCGAAAATTACAAAGGGACTGTGCTTATGGTGTCCCACGACTTCTACACCATTGTAAATTGTGCAGATTATATTTTATTTGTAGAGGATAAATCTATTCGAAAAATGCGTACGCGTTCTTTCCGAAAGATGATATATGAAAATCATTTCTCGAAAGACTATTTGGAATTAGAACAGCAGAAAAAAGAAGTAGAGACACGTATCGAAAAACTTTTACAAGATAAAGAGTATGAATCTGCGAAGGAACTTTGTGAAAAATTAGAAACAATTGTCGAAAAGATGAAAAAATAACTTGTATTCATCAAATTCTTATGATATACTCTAACCTTGTCAGGAGTTATTTTGACAAACAAATGGGTGGATTCCCGAGTGGCCAAAGGGGACAGACTGTAAATCTGCTGCAAATTGCTTCGGTGGTTCGAATCCACCTCCGCCCATTAAGTTTTGTTCACTTGCTTTGCGCGGGTGGGCGGGGCTTAACTCTTCGAGTAAGCCCATGAGATGCGCAGCTCGCAGAAAGGAAAGTTGCCCGTTGGGCACTGCTCGCGCGCCAGAATTTGCAAGCAAATTCTTATATTATGCCGGCGTGGCGGAACTGGCAGACGCGCAGGACTTAAAATCCTGTCGTAGCA
>CAZDAP010000206.1:0-2684 GCA_964503585.1 uncultured Lachnobacterium sp.
TGCAGTATTAATCCTTCTGGTGGAACAGTATAACCTGCCTTGCTTCTATCTTTACCCTCCAATATTTCAAGAATATCTACTGGCTGCTTTGTACTTATTTCCACAAAAAGCCATAAAATCATGAGTTCCAATAAAATACTTTGTTGCAGCCCTCATTGCATCAACATCCACTTCTTCTATTTCTATCACTGCAATATCCATGGGCAAATAATGGTTTAAATAATCCAGCACTTCTTCCTTTTTTATTTTAAGGAAAGCAGAGATGCATATACACCTCTGCTCATTCTTCCTATATATATTCTTTTATCTGATACTCCGATTTACCAAAAGCTAGAATAGTTAAATTTATATGAATTATATCACAATCTTCAAGTTGTGAAAACCGAAAACACTCACGAGTTTACTTTATTATTTTTTTCAAATCTTCCCCTACGGTACTTATTGGAGCGATATTATAATTTTCCACTAAAAAATTAAGAATATTTGGTGACACGAATGCTGGCAATGAAGGTCCTAATAAAATATCTTTGATACCCAAATGTAAAAGTGTTAGTAATACACATACTGCTTTTTGTTCATACCAAGATAAAATCATCGAAAGTGGTAATTCGTTTACTTCACACTCAAAGGCTTCTGCTAAAGCAATTGCTACTTTGATTGCACTATAAGCATCATTGCACTGTCCCATATCCATAATACGTGGCAAACCACCGATTGTTCCCAAATCCAAATCATTGAAACGATATTTACCACAAGCAAGTGTAAGTATTATGGTATCTTGAGGTGTCTGTTTTACTAATTCCGTATAGTAATTACGACCTGGTTTTGCACCATCACATCCTCCCACGAGGAAGAAATGCTTAATGGCACCTTTTTTCACTGCTTCGATTACATCTTCTGCAACAGAAAGAACTGCATGATGTCCAAAACCTGTCATCAACTTTTCTCCACCATTAATTCCAGAAAAATGCATGTCTGTTTCGTAACCACCCAAAGCAAGCGCTTTTTCAATCACTGGCGTAAAATCCTTCTTTTCACCAATATGAATCATTTCTGGATAAGATACCACTTCTGTTGTAAATACACGATCTGCATAGCTTAACTTTGGTGGCATTAAACAGTTTGTTGTAAATAAAATTGGTGCAGGAATAGCATCAAACTCCTTCTGCTGATTCTGCCATGCTGTTCCAAAGTTTCCTTTTAAATGTGTATATTTTTTTAATTCTGGATATGCATGAGCTGGCAGCATTTCTCCATGGGTATATACGTTAATACTTTTTCCTTCTGTCTGTTCCAATAATTGTTTTAAATCATATAAATCATGTCCAGAAATCACAATAAACGGTCCTTTTTCTACTGTCATAGATACTTCTGTTGGAACTGGATTTCCGTAACTTTCTGTATTGGCTTTATCCAGCAGTTCCATACATTTTAAGTTGATTTCACCGACCTCTAAGACAATTGGAAGTAATTCCTCCATGCCCCAATCCATTCCAATTGCACTTAATGCTTTATAAAAGAATTTATTTACTGTGTCATCTGTATATCCAAGTACTGCCGCATGATATGCATATGCTGCTACACCTCGAATACCAAATAAAATCAAAGATTTTAAAGAACGAATATCTTCCTGAGTATTCCAAAGTCGTTCCATATCATAGTCATCACAATTTTCACTGATAAATTTCTCTTTTTCATTTTTAACTTTAGCAATTAAAACCTCCAGCGTTTCGTTGTTAAAGTTTACATTTGTAATAGTTGTAAATAGCCCTTCTAATACAAGCCAATCTGTATCCTTTGATATCTGTTCTACCTTTCCTTCTGTTGCTCTAGCAAGTCCAATTAGTGCTCCTGTTAATTGGTCCTGCAGCCCTGCTGTGTCCGCCTTTTTTCCACAGACACCTGCCGCTCCTGTACAACCACTGCATCCCGCAGTCTGTTCACATTGAAAACAAAACATTTGATGCTTCATCTCCCGTTACCTCCATAATTTAAGTATATTAACATTGCAAATAGACAATAATACAATCAAGAAAATAAATCTGTTGTATTTACAACCAAGTGGAGGATTTATGAAAAAATATATTGCTGTTCTAAAAGAATCTCAATTATTTTCTGGTGTAAAAGAGGAAGAAATAGAGAAAATGTTATACTGTCTAGGCGCAACATTGCATGAATATCAAAAAGGAAACTATGTTTTTCAACAAGGAGAATATTTAAATCATATTACCGTTTTAGTAAACGGAAAACTACATGTCCAGAGAGATGATTTTTGGGGAAATCGAAGTATTATTCATCAGATTGATTGTGGAGAAATGTTCGGCGAAGCATATGCTACCCCAGATAGCGGTCCTGTGCTAAATGATGTTGTTGCGATAGAAGACAGTTCTGTTATTTTTTTCGACGCACGAAGAATTATTACGGTATGCTCTTCCACTTGTAAATTCCACACAACAGTAATACAAAATCTCTTCTTCTCTATTTCTGATAAAAATAGAGCCCTAATTCAAAAATTAGGGCATATGTCAAAGCGAACCACGAGGGATAAACTCATTTCCTATTTATCAGAACAAGCAAAAAACAATAACAGTGACACCTTCGAAATTCCATTCAATCGTCAACAACTAGCTGATTTCCTATCTGTGGATCGAAGTGCAATGTCAAATGAACTCAGTAAAATGAGA
>CAZDAP010000207.1:0-2682 GCA_964503585.1 uncultured Lachnobacterium sp.
CTGATTTGCATATTGAAACAATGCATCTGTAAATTCTCGTTCATTTGTAATTGCAACATCTGGAACAAATGTAAAATCCATATCGCGATTAGCATCTTTCACTTTCTTGTAATCCTCCACCCAAAGCTGGAAGAATCCTTCTTTGCCAGACTTCTCAATATAATTCAAGCAATTATCTACATCAAGTGAATCTAACTCTGTATTTTTCATATGCTCACAAAATTGAATAGCCGCCTGAAGTTCCTTTGCTTTTCTCTCAAGCTCGGTCTGCTGATTTTCAATTGCTTCACTTAATAGTCTATCCTCTTCCAAAACCTTTTTTATTTCCTCTAGTGGCATATCCAACATTCGAAGCATTTTGATTACTTTGATTCTCCAAATGTCTGTTTCATCATAAACACGATATCCATTACCGCTATCTCTCTTTGGAAGTAACAGCCCCTCTTTCTCATAAAAACGAATATTGCGTTTCGCCACACCTGTCACCTTTTCAACTTGGTTAATACTGATTTTTTCTCTCATATTCTCTTCCCTCCTGACCTAAATATAAGGGTTCCACCTTATGGAAGGTCAAGACTTTTCTTAAAATTTCTAATTTTATTTTACATAAAACCAGTTTATATTCAAATACTATCCACAAAACCTTATTAGAAATGGAGATTATTATGGATACAAAGAAAAAAGAAATAAGTTCCCAACTTCCCTATGCCGCTTTAGATGAAATCCCTAGTCCAAAATCTGATGCAAAAGAAATCGTAGGCCTCGTAAAATCAAGCGGAAAAATCTCTGGCTATCAGCTTTCCGACGGTTCTACCGTATCCAAAGAAGAAGGCGTTTCCATGGCAAAAGCCGGCGACATCAAAGGCGTAGGAATCGCTCACCGAAAAGATTCCGAATATCTAAAAGCATTACCTGACGGAACAGAGAAAAATAATCTTGGAAATTTACCTTCTGTTACGGAATCAGAACTTTCTTCCAATACTAAGGGCTAAGAACTATTAATTTCTGATGAAAAGCACTTCGAAAATATTTGTACTGACATTCTTATAACATTCAAAAAGGTCTGTAGGCTCATTCCCACAGACCTTTTGTATATTTATTTATCGAATAAAGTTTGTATACTGTCCTTTTTCTTTTTCAGGTAATCCAAACTGCTCTTTACCAAGTGCAATACTCTTCATCAAGAAACTCATATTTCTCGCAAGGGTACGCATAGTCTGCATGCCTTCTGCATCCTGTTCTACCTGTCCTGGAGTTGAGCCATGCACACTATTCCAGTACTGACTAGAAGCCACTGGCATTCCACTGATGGTAAAATATTTGTTTAACTGATCAAAAGTAGATGAACATCCGCCACGTCTTGCAATAGCAATGCTTGCACCGACTTTCATACGTTTATCAAAACTTGTGCTATAAAACAATCGATCCAAAAATGCTGTCAAAGTACCATTTGCAGAAGCATAGTACACCGGACTACCTACCACCATACCATCACATTCTTCAAATTTCTTTGCAACTTCATTTACCATATCATCGAACACACACTGCTTTGTCTTGTAGCATGATTGACAAGCACAGCATCCACGAACCTGTTGATTTCCCACCTGAATCACTTCTGTTTCAATGCCTTCTTCTTCAAAAATCATTCTCATTTCTTCCAGTGAACGAGCAGTATTTCCATTTACATTTGGACTGCCGTTAATCAATAATACTTTCATCCTTTACTCTCCTCGTATTTATTATCTTTCTTAAACACATATTCATCCTACATGCTTTATCATCTTACATGCTTTATACATACTTGGCAATATCTTCTACGCTCTCTGCAATGTAATTTGCACCAGCCTTTGTCAGTTCTTCATAATCTCCAAAACCAAACAACACGCCAATAGAATCTAATCCATTCTCTTTTGCACCAAGAATATCATAATTTCGATCTCCAATCATAATCGCCTCTGACTTATTTTCGATTCCACTGATTTCAAGAGCATATCGAATCACATCTGCCTTCTCTCCACGACTACCATCCATGGTTGCCCCTGCGATAAAATCAAAATACTTATATAAATCAAAATGCTTTAAAATTTTTATGGTATATTCCTCTGGTTTTGAAGTTGCAATAATCAGTGTTTTTCCACTTGTCTTTAACTGTTGAAGCATCTTTTCCACACCGTCATACACTTCATTTTCATAAAGACCTTTTACAGAAAATCTCTCCCTGTAATATTTCACTGCTAACTGGCTATCTGCTTCTGACAAACCATAAAAAGTCTGAAATGAATAAGTCAAAGGTGGACCAATAAAAGGATGCAACTCTTTTCGATCTTCCACTTTGATGTTAAACTTTTCCAACGCATACATAACACAATTCGTAATCCCAATCTCTGGATTCGTCAATGTTCCATCCAAATCAAATAACACATATTTGTACATATTTTCCTCCACTCTAAAAGAAATTTAAGGTCAAATTTATTAATGGTACTAAAATGGATATTACCACCATTGTAATTACATATGGCATGACTTTTTCTGTTGGAACTACAGTCTCATCTCCATGTCTGTTTTCTTTAAACACTTTTAGTAAACGCACAAATGCTACTGTATCAATAATTATCAACAAAACCTCGCCTACAATTAAAAACATTTTCATTTCTACATCCTCTTTTTCACAAAATCACATTC
>CAZDAP010000208.1:0-2671 GCA_964503585.1 uncultured Lachnobacterium sp.
GTTCCATAGCAAATGCTGGCTGTTCCAAGAAACGTTCATCAAGAATAGCAAATTCGTCTTTGACTTCTTTTTCATCTGCCTTATCACGGATAGTAAGTTCTGCAAGTTTAACTAAAACATTTGCAAATGGGAACCAACAAATAGTACATACAATGTTAAACACACTATGTACAATCGCAATCCCAGTTGCAGTTGCAGGTCCATTTAAAAATTCAAAATGAACAAACGCATTAATGATATAGAATACAATCAAGAATACAATCGTACCGATTAAGTTAAAGTATAAATGAATCATAGATGCACGTTTTGCATTTTTGCTAGCACCCATACCTGACATAACTGCTGTGATACATGTACCAATATTCTGTCCCATGATAATAGGAAGCGCTGCACCAAAATTCATAGCACCTGTTGCACATAACGCCTGTAAAATACCTACAGAAGCAGAAGAACTCTGAATAATTGCAGTCATTACCGCACCGGCAATCACACCCAATACAGGGTTTGTAAACATAGTAAGAATGTTTGTAAATGCTGGCTCATTTGCCAATGGTTTTACAGCACCACTCATGGTATCCATACCAAACATAAGGATTGCAAATCCCATAAGGATGGTACCAATATCTTTTTTCTTACTACCATCGTCCTTCGAAGTCATAATCAAAATGATACCAATTAGTGCAAGGATTGGCGAGAATGAAGTAGGCTTTAACATCTGCATGAAGAAGCTTGTCCCCTCTACCTCTACCAAAGACAGTAACCATGAGGTCATGGTAGTACCAATATTGGCACCCATAATGATACCAACTGCCTGTTTCAGGTTCATGATACCTGAGTTTACAAAACCGACTACCATAACGGTTGTAGCAGATGAAGACTGGATCACCGCTGTTACACCAGCACCCAGTAATACTGCCATTAATCGATTGGAAGTAAGTTTTTCTAAAATACTTTCTAATTTTCCACCTGATAATTTTGATAAGCCGTCACCCATTGCATCCATTCCGTAAAGGAACATTGCTAGGCCGCCTACCATCGTAAACACGCTAAATATATCCATATTTGGCTCCTTTTCTTTACTGAAATTTTACTCAATACACTGTAATTATTGCATAGAAATCAGTTTTTGTAAACTTCGAGTAAAGCCCAAAACGGATATTTTACAAAGATTTTACATTCCTATCCTCTTGGTCGTTTATCAATGGAAAACACAACCCATTCAGAAAGGTTAACGGCATGGTCACCAATACGTTCAAAGTATTTTGCTACCATGAGAAGATCTGTCGCCTGCTCACCATTATTTTTATCTTTATGAATCAACTCTATTAATTCTTTCTTTGTATCTGCAAACAAACCATCCACGATATCATCATGTGCAATGACTCCATAGGCTTTCTTTGTATCCTTTTCCACATAAGCCTCAATGCTCTGAATCAACATCCAAGTGGTCTCTGTGGCCATCTGACGAATATGGTCCAGATTTTTAATATATGGTTCATGGGCTAGATGCAAGGTCATTTCTGAGATATCTGCTGCATGATCACCAATACGCTCCATATCCGTTACCATCTTTAGTGCTGCGGAGATTACTCGTAAATCACTAGCAACCGGCTGCTGTTGCATCAAAAGTTTAAAGCAGATACTTTCGATTTCCTTCTGTTTTTGATCTACTAATGCATCTGCTTCCATAACCTCCTGTGCTAATTTCTCATCTTGCTTCAAAAGTGCTTCTATGGCTTTTTGAATCGAATCTTCTACCATAGCTCCCATTTGCTGCATTTCCTGGTTTAACTCTTCAAGCTGCTCGTCGAATCTCTTTCTCATTAACCAAACCTCCCTGTAATATAATCTTCTGTTCTCTTATCTCTAGGATAAGAAAAAATTGTATTTGTATCGTTAAATTCCACCATTTCACCAACAAGGAAAAATGCTGTATCATCGGATACACGGGCCGCCTGCTGCATGTTGTGAGTAACAACTACAACCGTATATTTCTTCTTCAAATCTTCCATCAACTCTTCAATCTTTAATGTAGAAATTGGATCAAGTGCAGAAGTAGGTTCATCCATAAGAAGCACTTCTGGATTTACCGCCAAGGCTCTGGCAATGCAGATTCTCTGCTGCTGACCACCAGAAAGACCAAGTGCCGACTTTTTCAAACGGTCTTTTACTTCGTCAAAAATGGCTGCACCACGAAGACTTTCTTCTACAATCTGGTCCAGAGTTGCTTTGTCTTTGATTCCGTGAACTCTTGGTCCATAAGCAATATTGTCATAAATACTCATTGGAAATGGATTTGGCTGCTGAAATACCATACCTACTTTTTTACGAAGTGCTGTAGTATCCACATCTTTTCCGTAGATATTTTCTCCATCTAAAAGAATTTCTCCTGTTATTTTCACGCCATCTACTAAATCATTCATACGATTTAATGTTTTTAAAAAGGTAGATTTCCCACATCCAGATGGACCAATA
The DNA here is from genome assembly GCA_964503585.1 of uncultured Lachnobacterium sp. Taxonomy (GTDB): domain Bacteria; phylum Bacillota; class Clostridia; order Lachnospirales; family Lachnospiraceae; genus Roseburia. The sequence continues at coordinate 2,476 of CAZDAP010000208.1, forward strand.
AAAGCAGTGATACTTTTTTCTTTGATATCCATGTTTACATTTTTCAGTGCATGATTTTCTCCATACCAGAGATTCAAATCACGAACCTGAATTATTGTTTTATTTTCACTCATTTCGCCTCCTGTTATTTTAACCGATTGACATCGAACTTCTTTGCTACAAATTTCGTTACCAAATTAATTGCTAATACAATTAC
>CAZDAP010000209.1:0-2670 GCA_964503585.1 uncultured Lachnobacterium sp.
CGAGGTTTATTAAGTTGTTTGATAATAATTTTCCGATTAAGAATTCTGCAGAAACGTAATATACTTTTTTCTTACCCTGATTGCTTTCTTTTTCATGAGCGAGTTCTTTTGTCATTTCAAGAAGGGCAATATAAAGTTCTTCATTTGAACATTCTGCAACGGATTTATTCCATTTTGTTTCTACTACTGTTGTTAAATTCATTTTATCTACCTCCTATAATAGGCGTTTATAAAGAACACAACGTTAGTATATGTAAAATTCTATCGTTTTTCTTGTAGTATTATGGCAAAATGTGGTACAATTCTATCATGAATGTATTAGAATATGAGAATTATCAAGAGAAGAAAACCCATGTAGATGCGTCTTTTCCTTATAATACTTACCTCTGTTCTATCCCTTTAGACTTCGATAAAGTTCCCTTACACTGGCATGATGAAATGGAGATCATCTATATTAAGAAGGGACATGGATATGTAACAGTAGACTTCAAGCAATATAAGGTGTCTGGTAGTACTATTGTGCTGATTTTACCAGGTCAGCTCCACTCTATCGACCAGTACGATGACCATTCCATGGAATACGAAAACATCATATTTAATGTAAACATGCTGCTCCCACGTACCGAAGATACCAGCAGTACTGGATTCCTGCGCCCTCTTTTAAGTGGACAGATTACGGTTCCTTGTGTTTTTTCTGTGGTGAATCCTCATTACGATGCGATTTCTGCCTGTATTGATGCCTGTGACGAAATCTGTAAAACAAAACCTGAAGGCTATGATTTATATATCAAAGGAAAACTGTTTGAATTTTTCTATATTCTAAGTAATCGATGCAGAAACGAAAAAAATCCAAGGACAACAAAATCCTTGGACAAAATGAAAACCATATTAAAATATATTGAAACAAATTACATGCACAAAATCACCATTGGTGATGTGGCTGCTTCTGTAGAATTTTCCGAATCCCATTTCATGCGGTATTTCAAAGAAAATATGGGCACCTCTTTTATTGACTATTTACGAGAATATCGCCTGACTATGGCCTCCCGTCTACTACTGGTTTCAGATGCCACGATACTGAGCATCGCAGAAGAAGTGGGATTTGATAACCTCTCCTACTTTAATCGTGCTTTCAAAAAGCATTACGGAGTCACACCAAGCCAATATCGTAAACTTACTAGTTAGGAAAGCCAATTCACTGTGGAGACCACATAGGCTTCATACGCTCTATTAACTCACAAACGCCCTTAGATAATCAAATATCCCACGATAGCTGCCACCATTGCCACTACAATACCTGCAAGCACATCACTGATAAAATGTACACCAGAAATCACACGCACTGCCGCCAAAAGTACAGATACACAAAGAAACAACATTCCGATCCATGGCCATGGGGACATCAGTAAAAATGTCATGGCAATCATAGTAGCTGAAAAAACATGACGACTTGGAAAAGAGTTTCCTTTTGTGTCTTTCTTGATTACTGGAGGCATTTCAAATGTTTCATATGGTCGAGGTCTATTTATAAGTGCACGCACAATAGATAAAAGTACGAAACTAATTGCTGGAACCAGTAACGCTTTTTTAAAACTAAAATAACTACTAAACTTACCAAAAAAATAAAGATATACCAGAAGTATTGGATATGCCAGATACATTACTCCTGTACACAATTTATTTGCTATATGTAGCCCCTTAGCCAATCCAACGTTATCGCGGAATGGCTGGGTCATCTTTTTATAATTTTCTTTTGTCATATTTTCCTCGTATTCTTCTAATGATTTACAGTACCATTAGCATTATTTACTTTATTTGCATTATCTGTGTTATTTGTGTTATTGGTATTATTTGTATTATTCACATCATTATGTGTACCATTAACATCATCTGTGAGATTATCTACCCCATCACGAAGTGCATCACCAGTTTCTTCTACACTGTCTAATAAATTTTTACCAGCGTCCTTTAAACTGTCTCCGCTTTTTTCTAAGTCACCTTCCACTGTACCATTATTTGTTGTGTTGGAATTTGTGGTGCCATTTGTGGTGTTATTGGTGCCATTGTTTGTTTCATTTACATTTTTGTTTGTTTCATCTTCATATGGAGCCTCTGTGCCATTATTCATATCTCCATTATTACCGCATCCTGTTACAAAAACTGCACCTACTGCAATCACTGCACATAAAAACAAAAGTTTGCTTTTCTTCATCATACAAATCTCCTTTTTTTCTTTTTAGGATTAGTATGATTTCCAAACAAAAAATTATACTTATTTTTCGTATAAAAGATTTTCCAATAAATAAATGAAAAATCTACAGTTGGATTCTCCTGATTGCAATAAAGCCATAACATTGGTGAACACATATTTGCAGAAATTTTCTGGCTGAAACTCCATATTCCAAATGGAATTATTCACATTTTTATCCTGTTTTAAAATTTGCATAAATAACTCTATGGTTTTTTCCATAGGTATTTTTCCTTCCAACTCTCTTACCCAACTGCTGTCATATGGAGACATTTTGGTATATAGATAACTATAATACCACTCTAAGAATTGGGTAAATCCCATACCCTGATGATAGAGTTTATCCTGATCTGAAAAAATATGATTCCAAAAAGTCTCTGCAACTGCTGTTACCAAAGTCTCTTTATCTGGATAATAATTGT
>CAZDAP010000210.1:0-2650 GCA_964503585.1 uncultured Lachnobacterium sp.
GAAGAGAACTCAACCACATTACCAATTCCCTTCTGTAATACAAAACGAAGTTTTCCATTTCTTACTTTTTTGTCAGTATAAAGTTTCTTTACCAGTTCCTCACGATTAATATAGTCTGGAATAGAAGTAGGAAGTCCTGCTTTCTCTAATAAAGAAATAACTCTTTCCACCTGCTCTCTATCCATATATCCAAAATTTTCTGAAAGCATTGCCTGCGCTACTAGACCAATGGCCACCGCTTCGCCATGCAATAAACGGTAATCGCTCACTGTCTCAATCGCACGTCCAACCGTATGACCAAGATTCAACACTTCACGAAGTCCTGCTTCTCTTTCATCCTGCATAACTACTTTGTATTTGATCTGACAATTGTTTTCCGCAATATATTCACAGGCAAACTGACTGAAGGACATCAAATCCTCCATGTTCTCTTCCAAAAATTCAAACATATCTTCACTGGCAAGACATGCATGTTTAATAGTCTCAGCCATACCGCTTCGAACTTCACGTTCTGGTAAAGTAGACCATGATGCAATATCAATATACACCTTTTCTGGCTGATTGAATAAACCAATCAGATTGGTTGCAAGCGGTGTATCTACAGCTGTCTTTCCACCTACAGATGCATCTGCTGCCGCCAAAAGTGTTGTTGCATAATTGATAAATGGAACACCTCTTCCATAAGTTCCTGCTATAAAACCAGAGATATCTGTGACAACACCGCCACCTACCGCAATAATACAGCAATCTCTACGATATCCTTTTTCCAACATAGCATCTTCGATGCGAGCTTTCGTTTCTCTGGTCTTGCTCTTTTCTCCCGCAGGAAATACAAACATATCTACTTCATAACCTGCACGAACTAATTTTTCGCTGATTGGTTTCGCATACAATTCTGCCACATTGCTGTCTGTAATAACGGCAAACTTGCGAATACTTCCTACTAAACCTCTTTCAATATCGTTTATCAATTTACTTTTTAAATCATAGCCAATTTCGATATCATAACTATCATCTACTACTTTTTTTAACTCTACATTAAATACGCTCACAATATACTCCTAGTTTCTCTATATTTTACCTAACGGTTAATCCACTCCAGATGCTTTTCTTGCTAGAGCATCTGCCTCTTCATTTCCATCAATACCTGAATGCCCTTTTACTTTTATGAAATGAATGGTTATCTTCTCTTTCATTTCCTGCATGAAATTGTAATAAGCAATTGTACCAGGTTTATTGCGCTTCCACATACCTGTTGCCCACATTTCAATTCCCATATAATCATAATAGATATCCAGTTCTGTAAGTTCTAACTCTATCGCTTTTTTCACCGCAGCCATTGCACCTGCAATTTCTCCGGAAACATTATTCATTTCAACCAATTCAGGTTCTTTTCCCGATCCTTGCAGCACATGTCGCTTTCCATTTGCTACCAAAAATCCACCATATCCATATACCTTAGTTGTACTATTATAAGACCCATCCACAAAAGCATATGGCTCTTTTATTTCACCAACTGTATTCTCGGTTTGTTCTTTTTGTTCTTTTTGCACGGCTCCGCCATCTACGAAAGCATACGCTTCTTCTTTATTTGTAAAACTTTTATAAACAGCTCCTGAATATCCATCTACCATTTCTTTGCAGGCATCCCATGTGGAATACACTCCAGGCTCTCTTCCAACTTTAACTGCATAAAATTTTGCCGCCACTTTTTTACCCTACTTTTCTATTTTTTTACACTTGATCTACGAGTTCTCTTTTGTTCATATAAAACTGCATCCGATTCCTTAAATAACAGACCTAAATCCACATCCTTGTCACAAATAAACTCATAAACACCTACAGACAATTCCACATAGAAAGGCTTATCGGATTTCGCATTAAAATACGTTGCATACTCTTTAATCTGCATTGTGATATCTTCATAATAGCATTCTTTTTCTGCAACAAACAAAGAGACATACTCATCTCCACCTATGCGAGCAGTCACTGCTCCTTCTGGCATACATTCTTTTAAATACTCCGCAGCTGTTATAATAGCAAAATCTCCCGCCGCATGTCCATAACTATCGTTAATTTCTTTTAAATGATCCAAATCTCCAAAAAGCAAATATGCTCTTTGTCCTTGTTTTTCATGGATAAGTTGTAATGCCTTTTCCATAAATCCTCGACGATTCAATACATGGGTAAGTTCGTCATACATAGAAATCATGCTCAAAATGCTATTCTTCTCTTCCAATTCTTTTTTCATCTGCATTTCACGCATATTCATATCAATAATACGACGAAGCGAACCTAATTGCATACTACAACTCAACATAAATGAAAATTCTTTCTGATCTGCTTCACATAGAATCAAACCGTATTGTTCATCACCAGAGAACAACACATATGCTGTATAAAATCTCGCTTTATCCTGCTGTAAAAACTGTGACAAATCTCCACTAGTGGTAGAAACAGGCATTCTATGCCTTGGTTTATAATAAACCATTTCGTTTTCATTGTAATATGCATTCAAGTAAATCTTCTCTGGAAGTTGAAAATCATCGTTCATTTTGTGAGATACACCATCTGCATAAAAGAATACATAACTACTGGTAATTCCCATGGCTTTTAATCGATTCATAATATAATACATCTGCTCTTCCAT
>CAZDAP010000211.1:0-2647 GCA_964503585.1 uncultured Lachnobacterium sp.
TTGAACAGCGTGAAATGGGTGTAACAATTGACTGGATTCGTCTTCAGATTAAATCTGACTTAGTAGACGTAACAGCAGAACAGGTAGCTTCTATGGTTATCGCTTATGAACCAATCTGGGCTATCGGAACTGGTAAAACAGCTACATCTGATCAGGCTCAGGAAGTTTGTGCAGCTATTCGTGAATGCATCAAAGAAATGTATGATGAAGCTACAGCAGAAGCAGTTCGTATTCAGTACGGCGGTTCTGTAAATGGTGCTAACGCAGCAGAACTTTTTGGAAAAGCAGACATTGATGGTGGTCTTGTTGGTGGTGCTTCATTAAAAGCAGATTTTGGTAAAATCGTAAACTACTAATTCCAATAGAGAAATGTATGGAAAGGGAGGAGTCGAAAGGCTTCTCTTTTTCTATGTTGCATGTTTTTTTGTCTTGTAATATAATATATTCTGGTGTTTTATTGAATGACTAAAGAGGAGTTTATATGATAAAAAAACACGTCAGTCGTATACTGCTTAGTTGCTTTGTGATAGCCATGATTGTTATGGGCTGCACGAAAAATGGAAGTGGCTCCAATTCAGATAAAAATGAAGAGACATTTCAGGCTGAGATTACGAATTTAAATAACGCCTTTGATATTATTTTAGAAAATGGTACAAGAGACTTTTTCAAAGGGTATCCAGTAGATAGAGCATTTTTGCACTGGGTTAGTGTTCAGTATGGAGAAAATGTTCTTTTGGATATTGCGTATGGTTTATATGAAGGGAATGCAGATGGAGAACTGTGGTATGAATTAACAGGGAATTCCATCCATGTATTGTGGCTGACGTATTGTCAGGATATGCAATATGCCACATATTATTTGGAAAATGTACATTGGTTAGAGTGTGCCAGTGAGGAAGTTGTTACCATTGATTTTATTGGTGATATTAATCTGGCAGATGAATGGCACACCATGCAGGCTCTTGTGGAGAGAGAAAATGGTATATATGATTGTATTTCCACAGAAGTTGTAGAAGAATTGCAGTCAGCAGATTTGTCAGTGATTAATAATGAATTTGTCTTCACAGACGGAGGAGACAGACAATGGAATAAGGCATATACCTTCGGAGCAAAGACAGAAAATGTTGTTTTGCTAGAGGCCTTTGGTGCTGATTTGGCGAATCTTGCCAATAATCATACCTATGATTATCGAGAATCAGGGTTGATGGACACGATTTCCACATTGGAGAGTAGTGGTATAGAAACCATGGGCGCTGGAGCAAATCTAGAGGAAGCAAAAACAATACAGTACTATGTGGCAAACGGAAGGAAAATAGCATTCGTTTCAGCTACTGAAATTGAACGATTCAGTTATTATACAAAAGAGGCCACTGACACAGAAGCAGGAGTTTTAAAGACCTTAAATCCAACGATTTTTCAGGAAGTAATTGCGGAAGCGGACAAAAATAGCGATTTTGTTATTGTGAATGTACATTGGGGAATTGAAGGAACGTATCGGTTTAATAATTCTCAAAATGAATTGGCCAGTGGATTTGTTGCCGCTGGTGCGGATGTAGTATTAGGTGGACATCCACATCGTTTGCAGGGAATTGAGTTCATTGATGATGTTCCAGTTGTATATAGTATGGGGAATTTTTGGTTCTCCACAGGAACCTTATATACGGAAATTGTGCAGATTCAGATCAATGATGAGGGCGAGTTGGCACTTCGTTTGATTCCATGTATACAAAAGGATTTGACAACAAGTGTACTGCAGGAAGAAGAGCAGGAAACTTTTTATAAATTTATGGCAGATATTTCTTATGGTATCGTAATTGACCAGGAGGGATATATATACAATACGCAGAATGGTAGGAACGCACATCTTTTGGATGGCAATAATTATCAGTCCTCTATGCATTATGGTACTTATAATGGTGCTGTAGATTTAGAAGGACGTTCCATTGATATTGTAGGAAATCTTCGTTAATAGTATAATGTAGAGAGAGTAATTTAAATTAATATAATAAATCATATAGAAAAGAGGAAAATATAATGAGTAAAAAACCAGTTGTATTAATGGTACTTGATGGTTATGGATTGAATGAAAATCCAGAAGGAAATGCAGTTGCTATGGCAAAAACTCCAGTAATGGATAAACTTATGGCAGAATGTCCATTTGTAAAAGGAAATGCTTCAGGTCTTGCAGTAGGCCTTCCAGATGGACAGATGGGTAACTCTGAAGTAGGTCATATGAATATCGGCGCAGGCCGTATTATTTATCAGGATCTTACAAGAATTACAAAAGAAATCAATGATGGAACTTTCTTTGACAACAAGGGACTTCTTGCTGCAATGGAAAATTGCAAGAAAAATAATTCAGACCTTCATCTCTGGGGCCTTCTCTCAGATGGTGGTGTTCACAGCCATATTACACATATTTATGGTATTTTGGAAATGGCTAAGAGAAATGGTCTTGAAAATGTATATGTACATGCGTTCCTTGATGGACGTGACACACCTCCAGCATCTGCAAAAGGCTTCGTAGAACAGTTAGAAGCAAAAATGGCAGAAATCGGTGTTGGTAAAATTGCATCCCTTTCTGGACGTTATTACGCTATGGACCGTGATAACAACTGGGATCGTGTAGAAAAAGCATACAATGCAT
>CAZDAP010000212.1:0-2625 GCA_964503585.1 uncultured Lachnobacterium sp.
GTCCTCCTTAAATGTTTTTATTGGTGCCTACGATAAATGTAGATTTGCCACCGTTTTTTGTGATTTCATTCATTTCCATAGGAACTTCGCGGGCAAGGATTTCCATGGTTCTTGGAGAACAGAAGCCTGCCTGACAACGTCCCATACCAGCACGGGTACGACGTTTTACACCGTCAAGAGAGCGAGCACCAAGTGGTCGATGAATTGCATCTAAGATTTCACCTTCGGAAATCATTTCACAACGACAGATGATATTGCCGTATGCTGGCTGTTCTTTGATAAGGGCATTTCTTTCTTCCATAGTGAGTGTTTCTGGATTCAAGATGCCTTTACGAGTTGCTTTAAAATTGTCTTTTTTACGTAAGTCAAATTTTGAAGCAATCATTTCTGCTAAGTATTCGCCGATAGCAGGTGCTGAGGAAAGTCCTGGAGATTCGATACCAGCTGCATTGAAGAAGCCTGATGCATCTTCTGCTTCACCGATTACGAAGTCACCATCCGCTTCATGAGCACGAAGCCCTGCGAAACTGGTGATAACCTGGCGAAGTGGTACGTTCTTTACAGAAAGGGCAGCTGTTGGTCCCAAGGAATCCAAATATTTCTGGGTAGTGTTTACCCCTTCTTTATCTTCAATATCAGAAGCGGTAGGTCCTACCAATAGGTTTCCATGTACAGTAGGAGAAACTAAAACACCTTTACCCATCTTGCTTGGAAGCTGGAAAATAGTCTGGTTTACATGACAACCAGCCTGCTTGTCCAAAAGCATATATTCGCCCTTACGAGCGATAATTTTTAATTTTCTTTCGCTGACCATGTTATTGAATTCGTCAGCGTATACACCAGCAGCGTTCACAACTGCTTTTGCTTCAAAAGTATCTTTATTTGTTGTAATCACATAAGCGTCCGCAGTCTTTTCGATTTTTTCTACCTCTGTATTTAAGAAAAATTCTACCCCATTTTCTACTGCGTTTTCAGCAAATGCCATGGTCATATGGAATGGACAAACGATAGCGCCAGTTGGAGCATGGAATGCTGCGGTCACCTCATCGCTTAAGTTTGGTTCCATGGCAATGAGTTCCTCGCGGTCTAAGATACGGCATCTTGGAACCCCATTTGCTTTTGCTTTTTCTAATAGTTCTTCCAAACCTGCTGGATCTTGATCCTTTGTGCAGACAACGAGAGAACCATTTCTTTTGAATGGAATATCCAAGTCTTTGGATAACTGATCCATCATTTCGTTACCACGAACATTTAATCTTGCCTTTAATGTCCCTGGTTTTGCGTCAAAACCTGCATGGATAATGGCACTGTTTGCTTTTGATGTGCCACAGCAAACGTCTTCTTCACGTTCAATGACACATACTTTTGCGTCAAATTTGGAAAGCTCTCTTGCGATTGCACTTCCGATGACGCCAGCACCAATAATCGCTACATCGTACATCATAAGTAAACTCCCTTCCCTCTTAATAATAAATTCAATCAGAGATATTATATCACTTCAGCAGGGTAAATTAAAGGAAAGAAATCGGATTTTACATGGAATTTACAGACGTTTCATTTGCATCTAAGTTAGCAATATGCTAGAATGAAAACAGTTTTTTATTGTGTCCGTTTTATTGGTCAAAATATGGAGGACTTATGCCAAAATCAGAAAATCAAAAACAAAAATTATTGCAGATTGCAAAATATCTTATGGAGAACACGGATGAGAATCATGCGGTGTCTACGCCACAGTTGATTGCCCATTTGAATTCTCTTGGAATAAAAGCAGAAAGAAAAAGTATTTATAATGATATTGATACCTTAAATGACTTTGGAATGGATATTATTCGTTCCGATGAGCATAGAGGTGGTTATATGCTGGCTAGTCGACAGTTCGAACTGGCAGAAGTAAAATTGCTGGTAGATTTGGTGCAGTCTTCGAAATTTATTACAGAGAAGAAATCCAGAGAATTAATTGGAAAACTGGAAACACTAGTAAGCAAGTATGATGCAAAATCCATGGGACGTCAGGTGGAAATTATTGGACGAAGTAAAGCCAATAATGAAAACATATATTACAATGTGGATATGGTGCATACTGCAATTTCGAAAAATACAAAAATTCGCTTCAAATACTTTGAATGGGATATTAACAAAAAAATGCAGCTTCGTCATGATGGAGCATTTTATGAAGTAAGTCCATGGAAGTTAACCTGGGATGATGAAAATTATTATCTCATTGCCTTTGATGAAAAAGCAAATCTCATCAAACACTATCGCGTGGATAAGATGCAGAACGTGACCGTAACGGATCATTTGCGAGAAGGCAAAAAAGTGTTTGATGAAATGGATATGGTTGAATATGGCAAGAAAACATTTGGTATGTTTGCTGGTACGGAAAAAACAGTTCGTTTGATTTGTCATAAGTCCATGATTGGCATTATGGTGGATAAATTTGGAACAGATGTATCCATTCGACCAGAGGGAGCAGATCAGTTTGTGGTTCGTATTGATGTAGCAGTTAGCCCACAATTTTTTGGTTGGTTAGCAGGACTTGGAGATAGAGTGCAGATCGTTACTCCAGAAGATGTGAGAGAAGAATATAAAAATTATTTGGCGAATATTCTTTCTCAGTATGAATAA
>CAZDAP010000213.1:0-2588 GCA_964503585.1 uncultured Lachnobacterium sp.
CTAAATCGTAATCTTTCCTTGACATGTATTTTTTTTTGTGCAATAATAGCCATGTAGCGCTGTAATAAATTTGTAATAATTTTAAATAATATTTAATAGATACGCGTTCGGGGGAATCATGAAGATAAAAGAGATAAAACTTATGGCAGGAGCATTAGTTGGTTGTATGTTAATAGGTGTTGCACCAGTTGACATGATGGCTAGTCCTTTTGCAGAAGAAAGTGAATATATTAGTGGTGTTTCGGTTAGTTATACAGCAGGAGCGCATGCTGCGATTGACGAAACAATCGTATTAAATGATGAAAATTCTGATACAGGTTTAGCGGTAGCATCTCAGGATGCACCAGTTGTATCTCAACCAGATGAAGAAAATGATTATTCGAATATGGCAATTGCACAGGTAAATGTTTCCTTGAATATCAGAGCTGAAGCAGATGAAAATTCTGAAGTGTTAGGAAAACTTTATAAGAATGGTGCAGCAACTGTGCTTGAGACTTTAGATGGTTGGTATAAAATTGAATCAGGTAGTGTAGTCGGATATGTTTCAGCAGATTATGTAGTTGTTGGTGATGAAGAAGCGTGCAAAGCAGCATCCGAAAGAATTGCAACAGTGACTGCAGATACATTAAAACTTCGTAAAGAAGCATCTACAGAGGCAGGCGTTTATACATTGATTTCTGTTAATCAGAAGTTAACAGTATTAGATGAAACTGTGGCAGGCTGGGTAAAAGTAAAATACAAATCTTATGAGGGATATGTTTCAGCAGATTATGTAGAGATAAAGACTGTGTACACATATGCGGAATCTAAGGAAGAAGAAGCTGCACGTCTTGCAGCGGAGGAAGAAGAAAGAAGACGTGAAGAAGCTGCACAGCAGACCACTACACAGCAGTCTGCATCAACTAAAACCTATAATCCTCCAGCAGGTGGTACAGGACAGGATGTTGCAAATTATGCAGTTCAGTTTGTTGGAAACCCATATGTATTAGGTGGTACAAGTTTAACAAACGGTGCAGATTGTTCTGGATTTGTTATGAGAATATATGAAGCATTTGGTGTTAGCCTTCCACGTACATCTTACGAACAGAGAAGTGTAGGATATGAAGTAAGTGCATCTGAAATTCAGCCAGGTGATATCGTATGTTACAGCGGACATGTTGCAATTTATATTGGAAATGGTGCGATTGTTCATGCTTCTAATAAACAGGACGGTATTAAGATTACTTATAATTGGCAATATACAAGAGTAATTACCATTAGAAGAATTTTTTAAGAATATAAATTTTATGAATAAAATCCAGTCGGTGGCGACTGGATTTTGTTTTTTTAGAGATACATAATAAATTGAACGCAAATATCTTTAAATTTGTCTTGACATACATATATTTCATATGCAATAATCTCATTGTAACATTTGTAACAAATTTGTAATAATTATAAATAAATTTTAACAATTGCCATTCGGAGGAGACGAAGACAATGAAGAATAAGGGAATGAGAGTTACAATCGGATTAATTGCTAGCGTAATTTTATTAACATCAACTCCAGTTGATTTCTTTGCTAGTAATGATACAACACCAGAATATGTGGAAGGTGTATCTGCATGTTTTACAGCAGGTGCTCATTGCTCCATCAATGAAACAGTTGTATTAGAAGATGTAAGTGTTGAAGAAAACGATATTCCTGAAACAGAAGCAGCTATCACAGGGGAAGACATTGTAGAATATGCACTTCAGTTTGTTGGAAATAGATATGTATATGGTGGTACAAGCCTAACAAATGGTGTTGATTGCTCTGGTTTCGTTATGAGAGTGTATGAAGCATTTGGTTATGATCTCCCTCGTTCTTCTTATTATCAGAGAAGTGCTGGATACGAAGTAAGTGAAGATGAGATGCAGCCAGGTGATATCGTTTGTTACAGAGGACATGTAGCAATTTATATGGGAGATGGAAAGATTGTTCATGCATCCAATGCAAGAGATGGTATTAAAGTATCCGATAGATATGATTATCAAAAAGTGATCACAGTAAGAAGAATTATAGAATAATAAAATGTTAAGAAACCGTACCGAGAGGTACGGTTTCTTAACATTTTATTTGCAAACAGACGTGAAATCCACTATACTAAAGCAATGGCAAATAGGCTTAAGTTTTGAAGAAAGGTGTTGGTGAAAGAACCATGAAAAAGACAAAACAGGTATTAGCAATTTTAGGTATTGTTCTTATAATAGGTGTAAATCTGCTTCTTGTATTTGCTGCAGGAACCGCTAGTGAAGATAATATGAGTACCTTTAATGCAGCCATTGTAACTGTAATTTTAGTTCCAGTTTTATTGTGGGTGTATCTATTTTTCTATAAACTTATAAAAAAACGCAATGAAGACACGGAATTAGAGGATGAATTAAAGAAATAAGACTTGTAAAGTAGCAGGTCTTTTTGCTATACTATACGAGATATCGGCAACGGTTGTGTTTGCCGAAAATATAGGATAAAAGGTGGAAAAGAAAATGGCATTATTAAAAGAATGGCACAAACTTGCTTATAACGAAAACGCTGACCAGGGCGAAATGCAGAGATTCTGGACAAG
>CAZDAP010000214.1:0-2555 GCA_964503585.1 uncultured Lachnobacterium sp.
AATATGTCATCGATTTAAGCACATTAAAATCAACTGTTGCATTCCCACATCTTCCAGAAAATACACATACTATAGATGAAATCAATGCAATGGATGACATCAAGATTGATCAGGTAGTTATTGGCTCTTGTACAAATGGCCGTATGGATGACTTAAGAGCTGCTGCTGAAATCATGAAAGGCAAAAAATGTGCAAAAGGCATTCGTGTTATCATTATTCCTGGTACACAGAAGATTTACTTAGATGCGATTGAAGAAGGTTTGGTTCGTACCTTTATTGAAGCGGGTGCAGTAGTAAGTACTCCAACCTGTGGTCCATGTCTTGGTGGACATATGGGTGTCTTAGCAGAAGGCGAAAGATGTGTGTCTACTACAAACCGTAACTTCGTAGGTCGTATGGGACACGTTGAATCAGAAGTATATCTTGCAAGTCCTGCTGTTGCAGCTGCAAGTGCAATTACCGGTAAGATTTCCGGACCAGAGGAGGTAATGTAAGATGAAAGCAGCACAGGGTACTGTATTTAAATATGGAGATAACGTGGATACAGACGTTATCATTCCTGCAAGATATCTGAACTCTTCAGATCCAAAAGAACTTGCAACACATTGTATGGAAGATATTGATAAAGACTTTGTCAACAAGGTCAACGAAGGAGATATCATTGTAGCAAATAAAAACTTTGGATGCGGTTCTTCTAGAGAACATGCTCCAATCGCTATAAAAGCAGCTGGGGTAAGTTGTGTTATCGCAGAAACATTTGCTCGAATCTTTTATAGAAATGCCATTAACATTGGTTTACCTATCATTGAATGTCCAGAAGCTGCAGTTGCAATCAAGGCAGGAGATGAAGTAAAAGTAGATTTTGATAGTGGTGTTATCACAAACGTAACAACTGGTGAATCTTTCCAGGGACAGGCGTTCCCACCATTTATGCAAAACTTAATTGCATGTGGCGGATTAGTAAATTACATTAATAACAAGTAAGAAATGGCGGTTGCCAATAAATAAAAGCACCCAGCTGTTAAAACGGCTGGGTGTTAATTATTATAAAGACTTAAGATAATTCATATATTTGGTTGAAACTTTCAGTTTTACATACATATCTGCATAGTCTTGAGCAGACAAGTCTTCGATATAATTGGTTGGAAAGTTTTTTTTCACACCAAAGGCTTTTGCCAAATCAACTGCTTTATTATAAGCAATGGCAGCCTTTGTTTCACTAGAATAGGTTCCAATGGTATAGTTTCCGTTGATATGAATCTTCACACGGTATCTGGTCTGGGTTTTGGTATGATATTGAAAAACACCATAGTATCGGTTGATTACTATAATATTAGAATATCTCAAATCTGTAGTGTCTCCGTTGGCAAAATAGTAGTCACGTTCACAAACTGCATGATTACGAATACCATAACGGGAAAGCAGTGTTACCTGCATACCATAGTCGTTTACATAGAGGTGACCTTGGCGGCGAAGAATACGATGGCTGCTATAGTAAAACAAATCATCGATATCAAATTTTAGTTCTTCGTTCTCGGAGAGATAGTAACTAAAGTAATTTTTTCGAAGATAAATTGGATTTCCAATGTATAATCCATTATCTCGAAAATTTAGTAAGGTAACGGCTTTATCAAAAGAAAGATGCAAAGATGCATGAGCCACATCATCTAATGTTAGAGAAGAGGTTAGTAACATGTTTGCTTCATTATAAGTTTGATGTGCTTTTTCTTCACTATCAAAACTGCCGAGACTAATGTGTTTATTTTTATATGTAATACTAGAACGATAGTATATGGTCCCATCTTTCTTTTGGGCTAAATATACACCAGGTTTCATCTTTTGTACTTCCTTTGGTTGATTACTTTGCACCAATGTGCTGGTTAAAGGATACCACACTTTTGAAAAAAAGGAAAGAATAAGGCCATAAAGGTTGACACAAAAATATGAAATATCTATAATTAAGTTTAATTTACGCGATAATCATGAAAATGAAATAATAACGAGGTATAAATATGGAAGTTATGTATTCAAGCACAAGAAATAAAAATGAAAAAGTAACTGCTTCTCAGGCAATCTTAAAAGGACTTGCAACAGATGGTGGTTTATTTGTTCCAGATAGCATTCCTGCTTTAGATGTAAGTTTAGAAGAACTTGCAAAAATGAGTTATCAGGAAACTGCATATGCAGTTATGAAACAGTTTTTAACAGACTTTACAGAAGAAGAGTTAAAGACTTGTATCGAAAGGGCCTATGATTCTAAATTTGATACAGAAGAAATTGCTCCACTTGTAGATGCAAAGGGTGCATATTACTTAGAACTTTTCCATGGTTCAACAATCGCTTTTAAAGATATGGCATTATCTATTTTGCCACATTTGTTAATTACTTCAGCTCGTAAGAATAATGTGAAAAATGATATTGTTATTTTAACAGCCACATCTGGTGATACAGGTAAAGCTGCTTTAGCAGGTTTTGCAGATGTGGAAGGTACTAAAATCATTGTATTTTATCCTAAGAACGGCGTTAGTCCAATTCAGGAAAAACAGATGGTAACA